>JAQYWP010001002.1 GCA_029379285.1 Rhizonema sp. PD38 | reverse complement strand
AAAGTGGGTTTGAAGGCACATAGTCAGATTCCTGTCAATGCGTAAGTCCTAAATTTATATATTTTTAGACTTCATAAAAAAAGTGTAGAGTTAAGAATTTATAGGTCAAGGAATTAAAGAGTCAAACGAGAGCGTGTTAATTTAAGATGCTATATGGATAAAAACTATACATTCCAATTCAACTTCTCCACTTCCCTCAATGCGCTCAAAGCTGGGAACTACGACCCAATCAACTTTTACCAGGCGCGTCTAGACCTGTTTAACCTATCCATAATGGCAGACTATGACCAACTGGTGTGTCTGACAACTCTGACGGCCATTGATAAATACTGGTATCAAATTGAAACGGCTCGTAAGGTTCTTAGACAACTTGGTGGACGAGCATTACTGGCAGATGAGGTAGGATTGGGCAAAACCATTGAAGCTGGACTAATCATCTCCGAGTACCTAGCACGAGGAATGGTACGCTCGCTTTTGGTACTGACTCCAGCATCCTTGGTTTCCCAATGGCAACAAGAGCTTTGTGATAAATTCAATATTAGCACTATTACTACAGACAATCGCGACCCACTTCAACCCATTGATGATTTTTGGACAAATAATCCCCGTATCATCGCCTCACTCAACACAGCAAAATCAGCCAAGCACTACTCTCACGTCACCAGTCGGGCTTGGGACTTAGTGGTCGTGGATGAAGCGCACCACCTGAAAAATCGTACTACCCTCAACTGGAAACTGGTTAATGCCCTGAATAAGCGATTTATTCTCATGCTCACTGCTACCCCAGTACAAAACTCCCTCATCGAACTGTTTAATCTCCTGACCCTCCTCAAGCCAGGACTATTACAAACAGAAGCCGCCTTTAAAAAGGAATATGTCGATTCTAGAAATGGACGAGTCCCCAAGAATCCGGAAAAACTGCGCTCTCTGATGCGGGAAGTTATGGTGCGAAATACTCGTGCCCTTGTGGATGTCAAGCTGCCCAAACGCTTCGCCTCCACGATTACAGTTACCCCAGATAAGAGTGAACAGAAGTTGTACTCCGACTTAAGCGAGTACCTGCGCTCCCAAGTTGATCTTCTAGATAAGTTATCCCGCACCAATCTCCTGATGCGAGCGGGTTCTTCTCCTGGTGCTTTGGCTGACTCTCTCAAGCAATTGACTCTTCGCCTACCCGACTCTGAACTTAAATCTTTAGCAAGACGGGCATCTCAAGTTAAACAAGTATCCAAGGCTAAGACATTAGTGGAAATGCTCGTCAAGTCGTCTCAGAAAACCCTAGTCTTCACTACTCATAAAGCAACCAGTGCCTATTTGGCTGAAACTCTGCGCGATTCATCTATCCCCTTTGCAGAATTTCAGGGCGGGATGTCCCTCAAAGAAAAAGATGCAGCTATAGCCGCATTTCAGGATAACGTTGGAGTACTTCTAGCATCCGAAACAGGTGGGGAGGGGCGTAATATCCAGTTTGCCAATGTGATCATTAACTATGACCTGCCCTGGAACCCGATGAAAATAGAGCAGCGGATTGGGAGAATTCACCGGATCGGACAAACCCAAGATGTCTTTATCTTCAACTTCTGTCTTAAGGACAGTATTGAAGAATATATATTGCGTATCCTCCACGACAAGATTAATATGTTCGAGTTAGTCGTAGGAGAGATTGAAACAATTCTGGGTAATGTGGATGATGAATTTGACTTTAGCGAAATCGTCATGGAAATCTGGCTCAAACATCAGGCAAAGCCAGAACTAGATACAGCTTTTGACCAATTGGCGGATAATTTATTAAAAGCTAAAGACCAATATCAGCAAACCCAAGAACTAGATGAGCAGATTTTTGGTGAGGATTTTGAGGCATGATGTCAGATCCGATTCTTTCCACCTTGTCAAAACTGGTATCTCTGTATGATGGTGTCGCTGAACCAGAAGGTGACGATCAAATAATGGTGCTGTTGAATGCCAACATTGCCAAACAGTTGCAACTGCCTGAAGAGTTGACACTGACGACCAAAGCCGATGTTCCTAACAGTGTTTTTATCACCTATCACTCGGAATTGTTAAGTCGATTCTCAGACCTACTAAGCAATCGTGGTTCAGTAAGCGCGATCGCGATCAACTATGATGGCTACTTAAAAACCAGTGGATTTGATAAGCAAATCCAGCAAACCCTAAAACCCCAAAACGGTTTAATCCATTTCCTAGATGCTTCACAACAAACGACACGTTACCTATGGTGTCATGTAGCGTATACCGCCGAAGCTGATGAAAAGAGAGTTGGCATGGTTTCATTCATCATTAATGAACTGACTCAAGTTACTCCTGTCGATATAGGCAATGCCCTTTTTTGGGACTCAGATCGAAAACCAGTAGAGAATCCAGAAGCTTTTTCCTCACAGTCTCTTGAAGAGATTGAGAGCTTAATTGAGCGCACATCTGCTCAATTAGTGGAATCTGACCTCTTAAATTGGCTTGCAAAACTGGCTCGGGCAAAGGTCAGAGATGAAGAGCGACTGAAAACATATTACAACACTATCAGCCAGGAAATTCACTTTAGGATTCAATCCCGCCACCTGGAATCAGAGAATCTTCAAAGAGAACTAGCTCGGAGGGACGCAACTCAAGCTGAGCTTGAACGAAAATTGGCTGACTTGCAACAGCGTTATTCTCTTCGCGTCGATGCTTCTTTATATAGTGTGATGGTGATTCATCTGCCCACGGTTCACATCAAGTGTGAATTAGTTCGCAAAAAAACTAAACGTACCATCATTGCTGTTTGGAATCCCTTCACTAAAGTCATTGAGCCGTTGCGCTGTTCCGTTAGCGGTGTGCCTGTTTACGAGTTTTACCTGAGTGATACTGATGCTAAAATTATCGCTCCTACTGCTTTCAACCAGTTTTCCTAAAATCAAACGCGATCGCTCGCTTAAGGCACGTAACTAAAATTTCGTGTAAGAAGAGACTCAAAATATTGTCATTGCGTTTAGGGGGAAAATGGGTAGGACGGCGATTAATTAAAACTTATACGTAAGTCGAGCCGAAACCCTCATTCTAACGTTGAGCTTCCAGAAATCATCAAATCTGCTTATGAGCATCTTTTTTTCCCAAGGCAGGTATAATGTTTTTTGCTCTCGAGTGATGATGGATAGTCTAAATGTCATCAACAGTAATTACCTACTGCTATCAAAATAATTGCTGATAACAACCGAAAAGTCGCTTCTTCGGCACTTTAACTAAAACTTCAATTGAGTGACCTCGCTGCACAAAAAGCTTCGCTGATCCTGAAGCTATCAGTTTTAAAGAGCAGCACTTTCACTCCTTGCCTAGATTTGTAAATCCGTCTATAGGACTAATTCATTAACCTACTGCCTTGCGTTGACGATTCATTAAAAAAAACTAATCTTTACAACTCAAAGTTTGTAGTTGCGCTTCAGCGCAGTATTTCTACGAGAGCGCTGAAGCACAACCACTAGCCTTTCCTTCATTTACAAGTAATTATCCGGGCTTGATACTAGATTAAATAGGGTTTGCTGAATAAGTTGAAAAAGATAACACTGTGGGGATTGTAAACT
>JAQYWP010000137.1 GCA_029379285.1 Rhizonema sp. PD38 | reverse complement strand
ACGATCACATCAGATGCTTTGACAATAGCGATCACTTGTCCACCCTCAACAAGCTGGAGATTATCTGCCGATGACTTGGTGATAATTGCTGCCACTTCTACCCCAGGCGTAATTTCAATAATCACCTCAGTGTTAACGGCTCCTGTATTGATTTTAGTGACTGTTCCTTTGAAAGAATTACGAGCGCTAATTAGCATATCCTTATACTCCTTAATTACAAGGCTGTGTTTGACGACTAATACCGTGGTTGGAACCGTTTGTTGAATGATGAGAACGAGGCATAACTCTACACACAATACCAATCCTTTATTTGAAATAGTTGCCAAAATGCCTGGAGTCAGGATTTATGAGTAAGTAGTCCCATCAAGAAAACTGCTGTTGCAGGAAATACAACAGTAATCGGCAATATCGATCATCTACTCCATCACTTCTATAAAAGACGAGACATTTACCTTGCACTTCGCTCTCAACATCACCAATTGAATTAGTATTCATACACTATTTTAGTTGGTATTTTTGTAACAACAGTTACCTATTAGACAAAAGTTTGTATACATTTGCACTATTGGATTAAATTGATGTATATCGCAATACTTTTTAACAAAAAACATACCAACTTTATGTGAAAATAACAGGTGAAAAGTTTAATGTATGAAATATGGTTGCTTAGTTAAACGTAATAATTTTAAAAAAACAGGAGATAGGAGAGCAGAATACATACGTAGACCTAGCTTTAGCTGTTTTCAAGTATCTGGTTATTTGTGCTGCACTGTACTCACAATATCTTTTTACCAATATTTTTGGTAAAAATGCAACTTTTGATACAGTTTTGACAATACATTTAAGCGAGGATTATTACCATCAGGGTTTATTACATCGTTGGGAGTATACCAACTAATAGATGCAAATCCTTAATTTTATGATTTTGAGGACAGCTTGTGCCTTAACTAGAAATTATGTCTCTCACTAGCAATGAATCTAGCACTACCAAGAATTGCAACTGTAAAAGCGAGCAGCCTTCCGAAAAGGCTTCGCCACCGTGACTTCACACCGTCCGTAACCTTACTAGATTTGCTCACTTGGTTTGATGTCATCGGTTATACTATCCTGTCGTCATCAGACATGCCCTCTAGAAATTCTACAGAGTGTAGCAGTGATAGTGAGATTGTTTTGCACGTAGACGACTCAGCGCGAGAGAGTTGTCGCAACGAGTTTATTTCGAGCCTGTTCGTAAATTGCCTGCGCAATGCGTTAAAGCGGATTAATCCCACAATTCCACCCTTAGCAATCGAAACAGTCATCTCTAAGGTGACTCGTATAGATTCTGACGTGCTGGAAAATAACCGTTGTTTCCACAAACTGTTGATCTGTGGGGTTGATGTCAAATATCATGTCAAGGACCAGATAGTTCATGACAAAGTATGGTTAATTGATTCAGCTAATCTACTTTTTAATGACTGGCTAGTCATTCATCCATTAACTACTGTCTCGGATAGAGATTCTCATAGTCTCAATGCAGTTGTCTTCATCAATGGGTTACCTTTAGCAGTCATTGTGTGGATTCACCCGAGCAATAAAAAAGCCACACTTATGGAAGCTTATCAGCAACTGCAAATCCACAAGCAAAAAATGCCGACGCTATTTTCTTATAATGGATTTCTCGTTATTGGGTGTGGAAAGCAGGCAAGAGTCGGTACACTAACCTCTGACTGGAAAGAATTCAAGCCTTGGCACACAATTGATGGTGAAGATTTTCCACAGCCTGGAGAAAGTGAACTTGAAATGTTAATTCAGGGCATTTTTGACAAGCGGCGGTTTCTAGAGTTGCTAAAGCACTTCATCAAGTTTGAGGAAATAGGAACTAGTATCAATAAAAAGTTGCTTCGCCATCCTTTTTGTACAATCAAAAACACAAAAAGATAGTGGAAGAATGAGCTGAACATGAGTTGGTACGCATCTCTTTACACGAAAACAGGAAAGATTACTATGAAAACTGGACTTTTCTGCAATTACGAAAATCATGGCAACGATGCCCATCGTGCTATGTTTGAGCAAGTTGCGATGGTAAAACACGTAGAAAGTTTAGGCTTTGAGTCAGCCTGGGTGACAGAGCATCATTTTAATGATTTTAGTGTTAGTCCCTCAACTTTGGTCTTGATGGCACACTTAGCTGGAATGACTTCTAAAATTCGATTAGGCTCGGCAGCAGTGTTACTGGCATTTCATAATCCAATTATCATTGCAGAAGATATTGCCACATTAGATAACCTGTGTAACGGGCGACTTTCCTTTGGAATTGCTAAAGGTGGCCCATTTCCAGATCAAAACAAGCATTTTAGCACTCCTACGGATGAGTCTCGCGCCAAAACGCTAGAGGCAATAACATTAGTTCATAAACTTTTATATCATAGTGATGTGTCGTTTAGCGGGAAGTACTATCAGTGCGATCGCATCACTATTTACCCCAAACCCTTACAGAAACAAATTCCTGTCTATGTCGCCAGCAGTGATGATGAGGCTATTAGATTTGCAGCAATTAATTCTTTTGGTTTGATGGGAGGAGCGCCGTTTACCCTTGAGAGACTGAAGAGCAATCTCACTAAATACCGAGATATAAATTCCAGTGGTTCTGAACAACTCATGCTGGCAAGATTCTTCTTTGTTGCTCGTACTTACGACGAGGCGCTAAATGAGGCTTTACCCTTTATCAACAACTTCAGTCAAAAGATGAAATCGATGAGAGCCAAAGTGGAAAATTGTAGTAACGATCAACATCTTCAACCATTAACTATTCAAAAAAGTAGCTTTGATCAAGAGAATTTGCTCAAAAACTCAATTATTGGTGACGTAGCAACTTGCCGAGATAAAATCAAACGATTTCAGGATGAACTAAATCTTAGCACTGTAGCGCTCAAACCCTGTTCTTTTGATCTGTTAAAAAACTGTGAGAGTTTATCGCGCTACAACCAGGAAGTGCAGAGTTACGTGTAAATTAATCTGTTACCAGAAAGAGGTTTTGTCATGAATAAATCTTCCCTTCATCCAGATGATGTTCCTCCCATCAAGACAACGCTACTTGATGAATTACTGCACAGACAACTGGCAGAAACTACGGGTAAGCTCTTTTACCAAGCTCTCACTCCTCTTACACGGATGCTTTTGTCCCATTGCCACTGGTATTTCCAAGCAAATACGAGTCCTCTTGTGCTCATTATTATTTCTTATGAGATGGAAAGTTACGCGCATATTGGAGATGCAATTCCTCAAATAGTCAACAGGTTAAAGCAGTTTTCCAACAGTTCTATAATCCGTATCTATCCTCCAAGTGAGAATCAGATTTATTGGGAGATTGGGGTTGATGAATTGAGTAATGGGGCTAATTAAATAGTTGAGTAGGCACTGTAGGGAATCTCTGACAACTATCGCAGTTTATATTGTTATTGAGTGTTGTAATGAGCTTATTGTCAAAAGACTTGATGCAAGATTTGTTAAAAAAATGATTGAGGAAATATCTAAAATGTGTATTTATATATTTGCGCTCTTACACTTCTTTTGAAGCATAAGAGCGCCTCGGATACTTCAACTTCATACCCCTGCATTTTGTTTCTACTTCTACTAATGAGAGTGCATCTTGATGGAGAATTGGTATGAGAGCGAATCTTGAAAGGCATCCAATTGAAATCCCCACGTATTTATGGAGATTCTTTTTTTAGTTTTTAAAGCCTTTCTTTCGATACAATCCAGTGCAATTCCAACCATAAGCGGGGATGAGTGTCTTTAATCTTGGATGCGGTATCTCGCAGCAAGCGGTTAGCGTTAATATACAAAATGTCATCTAGACCCAGATGTGTTGCTACATTTCTCAGCAAATTTTTCTGAGATTTCATAATAGCAATCAAGCTTTCAGGACAATAAATGCCGATTTGTAACTCAGTAATCTCGCAATATTGGCTCCGAGAAAACTGGATGACCTTGATATGGCAGTAGCGTAAAGATCTTCCTAGTTCTGGGAAAGATCTCTCGATCATTGTTGTAAATTGTTTAACCAGGTCCTCTTCAGTCATCATTTCAATCTTAGAAAAGTTAGAATTTAGGTGTGAAATGGTTAGTATTCAGCTATATTACGAATGCTGAACTTTTGCTTCCTCCATTAAAAAGAGGTTGCCAAGATCAAATAAAAGCTGCATAGTGCCTCGGTAGCCAACTTTGGGAAAACGACCGCTATCTAGTTTGTCTAGGATGGGAATTCCTTGACGGTAGAGGGGAATTCCCAAGCGCTGCGCGATCGCCCCCGCGTGAGAGTTGGCAATGAGCAAGTCAGATCCAGATGCCAGTAACTCAAAGTCCTCCAAGTCACCAATAGTAACGCTAACGATGGGAAGTTTTTCTAACAAGGGAGTGCGTGATGTCGTGACTGCAGCGTGAATCTGAACACCCATTGATTGCAAGAAAGAAACTGTTGACCAAAGTAAATCAGGTTCCATCGCTAAGGAGACGCGCTTGCCACCGAAGTGAAAGTGAGTACTTAGCATGATTGATTGCAACTCACGACGTTGACGGCAGTATTTTTCTGATACGCGATTGCCACTAATACTTGACAATGCTTGTAAAAATTTGTCTACTGCCACCAATCCTGTGAGTTCACCAAAAACCTCATAGGGTATGCCAAATCTCTTTTCCAAAATTTGCGCTGGACGCCGCATACTTTCACCTAATGCTATAGTAAATGCAGAATTCCCAATAGAACGCAGTTGTTTCAGCGTCGTACCATGAGCTGTAATACCATGCTGGGAATCTTCTAAATGACCATCAAGTGAGTTAGAAAGATCAGGGACAACGATTGGCACAAGTTCAAAGGAGGTGACAATCTCTTTGATTTCTTGTATATCGCCTGGAGTAAAAGCAGAACTCGCCAAAATTGCGATCTGATTAGAATGGCTTTGTTTCTCGCTTTCAAGAGGAATTTCCTTAAGTATACTCTCAACCGCAGCCGTAAAACCATCCTGTAATGTACCCTTAAAATCTGGTGTGGACACAACGACAATAGGTAGATAATCCAGTTCCGGGTGCCGATGGCGAATCTCTTTAACGAAGCGTCCCATGTCATCGCCTCTGGTTTCCATAAGTCCAGTTGTACACAAACCAATAATTTCTGGTTGAGATTTCTGTACTAAAGTGAGGATTGCTTGTTCAACATTCTCCTCCCCACCTAGAATGGTTGCCACTTCTGTCATTGCTGTCGTCGAAAGGGGAATACTATGACGCAAATGCCTCTCTAAGACGACTTTAACCAAGGCAGTACAGCCTAGAGAACCATGTAAAATCGGCATTACTCCTTTCAATCCCAAAAAAGCTAGGACTCCACCCAAAGTTTGGCTTTGTTTGAGGGGATTAACTGCCACAGATGTACTTGTAACGCTAACAATTGCCATTAGTTTTTCTCCTTTTGGGAACAGGAAATGATATCAAGTCCAAGTATCAACCTTAAGACTTTACTCATTCTTGGTGTTCTTGGTATTCTTGGTGTTCTTGGCGTTCTTGGCGGTTGAATAAATTAAGCCTCTTGGCAACTTTTACATAAATCCCAAAGAGTGAAAGTGCAACGATATCACTCTCCAACAGCCTTACTCTCTTCCCACGGTGCAGGCTGATGTATATGCTCCCACACGGGATTGGAAAAAGCTGCATACAGTTCTTTTGATACCTCTAAAATTCCCGCATAGCCTGCATAGGGATGGTTGCTTTCAGCTTTAATGTTGAGGAAAGGAATCTTTGCTGTAAGGGCAGTATCAAGATATCGTTCGCCAGCAATCAACATATCAATTTGGTTTTCAATGATGATTTGGAGAATTTCTGCGGGACTATCTTGATTAAGAATGATACTATCCTGACCCAGCAAACTTTTAATTCTTGCTCTTTCTTCTTCAGTACTATTTAAAGTACTGGTAGCAATAATTTGTATCCCTAACTTCTGAGCCGCATAAATTATCAACCAACTTTTGAAGCTTCCGGTATAAAGGAGAATGCGCTTACCTTGAAGCTGGGTGCGGAAAGGAGCGAGTTTCTCGTGCAAAGCAGCAGTTTCCTCGCTAATGAGCATTGCTGTTCGCTCTTGTAATTCTGCATCATCCAAATTGGCAGCAATATTTTGCAAACATTGACTGATTTGCTCCACACCATAGATAGACTCTTCAATGTAAGGCATGCCGTAGCGTTTTTTCATCCTTTTCGCCAAACTCGTCAGTGGCTTGGAAGAAAGCACAACATTCAGCTTGGCACGATGGGCGCAAGCTATTTCCTTGTAACGAGCATCGCCTGTAATTTTTGCCAAAACTCGGATACCTAATTTCTCCAGCAGTGGCAAAACGTTCCATATTGCACCTGAGATGTTATATTCACCAATCAAATTGATATCTTTTGACGTAGTGAAATCTGGTTCTTCTGTACCAATAACATTTTCCAGTAAAGCTTCACCAGCAACGCGGGTTCCCAAATTTTGACTCCCAATGAATCCTGGGCAATGTACAGCAATAGCGGGTATTCCTGTAGCCTCAGTAGCATCTTTACAGACTCCTTCGATATCATCACCAATCAAAGCGGTGATACATGTAGAGTAAACAAATACCGCAGCAGGTTTGTAGCGTCTTTGCAATTCTATAATACCTTTGTACAATTTTTTGGCTGCACCAAAAATAATATCGTTTTCTTCTATTTCACTAGTGAAGCGGATCTTGTACAATGTTGAATTAGAGGAAAGACTGCCATAAGTTCCCCACATACTGGCAGCACAGCCACTCGGTCCGTGAACGACATGAGCTGCATCTGCTATGGGCAATAAGGTCATCATTGCACTATCGAAGGCACAACCACCTTGAGCCGTTCCGGGTTGAGGTATTTGTGTGGATTTTTTTTGAGGATCATGCTCTGATGAGGTAGGCGAATTGTTGATTTGTTCTGGACTGGGTTTCATGGTAAATGGGGAGTGGTGAGTAGGTCCGAGTCACTGCGCGATACGACTTAAGCCGTTGCAACGCCCAAGCGCGATCGCCGACAGTTATACCTATGGCTTTGGAGAATGGGCACTCTGGGAAATAAATTCGTTCTTGTCTGTCTCTATTGTTCCAATCATGAGTGTCATTCCCATATTAAGAAAAAAGGAAATAGGAAAGAGTTATTCCCATTCCCTAATAATAAAAAACCAACCAATAATAAGGAGAAAACAAAAAACTAAACTAGTCTTGCCACGCAGACATAGACAGATTGACGCTGCACTGGCAGTCTAGTCGCTGTATAACTACCCATTTCCCATTCCTTCTACCTCCACATTGAAACGATTGAGAGGAAGATGGGCAAGAATTGCCCATCTGTTGATCCTATTCTTAGATTAGTAGTGAGCGCTGAAGCGTCCTGTTTGTATAGGAGGCTCATTCCTCGGAGACTGCTGAAGCGTCCTGTTTGTGTAGGAGGCTCATTCCTCGGAGACTACTAATCCTGTATTCATATACTGCTACTTCTAGTTGCCGGCAACAACTTCGACGTTTCCTTTCTTAACGGCTTCAAGTGCTTCGCCTTGAGAGTCTTCAAGTGCCTTCTCAGCATCGCCTTGAGCAACAGCAGCATTTTGTAGTTTCGCAGCGTTTTCTTCGCTTTCCAAGATACCGAACTCAATCAGCAACTCTTCTAGCTCGTCCATTTCAATAGGTGTAGGAACGGCGAGGTTTTTGTTGTTGATGATTTTGTCCGCTAATGTACGGTATTCGTTAGCTTGGTTGCTATCAGGTGCATACTCGTTCACTGTCATCCGGCGCAATTCAGCGTGTTGCACGATGTTGTCACGGGGAACGAAGTGAATCATCTGGGTGCTTAATCTATCTGCCAGGGTAGTAATCAATTCATCTTCCCGGTCTGTTTTCCGGCTGTTACAAATCAAACCACCCAAGCGCACGCCACCACTATGAGCGTACTTAAGAACACCGCGAGCAATGTTATTGGCAGCAAACATCGCCATCATTTCACCAGAAGTCACGATGTAGATTTCTTGTGCTTTACCTTCACGAATTGGCATAGCGAAACCACCGCACACAACGTCACCTAACACGTCGTATGATACAAAGTCTACGTCTTGGTATGCACCGTTTTCTTCCAAGAAGTTAATGGCGGTGATGATACCACGACCAGCGCAACCAACACCAGGTTCTGGACCACCAGATTCTACGCATTTGATGTCTCGGAAGCCATTAATTACAACTTCTTCGAGTTCGAGATCTTCCACAGCACCCCGTTCAGCAGCTAAGTGAAGAACGGTTGTTTGGGCTTTACAGTGCAGAATCAAACGGGTAGAGTCTGCTTTAGGATCGCAACCTACAATCAGAATACGTTGACCAACTTCTGCCATAGCAGCAAGAGTATTTTGAGAGGTGGTAGATTTACCGATACCGCCTTTACCGTAGAAAGCTATTTGTCTAATCTTTTCGTCGGACATGATTTTTCTCCTGTTGTTGTTTCTTTGGTGGGTCTAATCGTGCGTTCATGCTGTATAGTGACAGCATTGACTCCATGTAGAACGTCGTTGGAGGCGATCGCTCTACAGCTAAAACTGTTGTCAGCAAGTACATATTCAATCTCGTTGATAGTTACAACAATCAACAATTAACTAATGACAGATGACTACTGAATTAATAGTTCATAGTTGATAGGTAGAACAATTAATCAATAACAACTACTCCCTTCCCGGTGTAAGATTACCTATATATCTGATCTTCAAACTTGGCTTCCTTGGCGTCTTGGCGGTTTATTTTTTCGGTATTCTTCTAGCGGGAAGGGAGTAAATACAGATGACTACTGAATTGATAGTTAATGGTTATAACAATAATGAATCGACAATTAACCAATAACAATCAACAAACTACAAACGAATCATGAACATTTCCCAAAAAGTGTTACCCACACAACCAACCAAAAATTGCAATCTACCCTAAATCGTTGCTATCACATCTCCAGTTTTACTGGTGTCATAACCACCAAGAGCTTTTAACTGGGAGTGAATTAATCGATGTTCCAGAGTACTGAGAAATTTCTTTACTGGTGCTTCTTCCAGATATTCCTTCAGAATGACTAAGTCATATCGTGAGGAATGTAGAGGAATAAATCCCAGTCCAAAGGAAGCAGCTATAGAGGCTGTGCTAATACCTGCATTAGCAATCCCTGTTACTACAGCTTCAGCCACTTCTTGATGACTTCTTACTATATGCTCAAATCCTCTCACAGCATGGGATGGCAGTTCTTCTTCTTGGAGTTTACGTTCCAAAAGCATACGAGTCCCCGCACCAAGTTCGCGGTTGACAATCATTGCGTTGGTTTCTACAAGATCAGTCACTGTTTTAATTCCCATCGGGTTGCCAGACTCGACTAAAAGTCCTTCCTCCCAAACACCAAGCGTAATCAAGACAGCTGCCCTTCCATTGAGAACTTTACGAACGAAGGGAGTGTTATGTTCCTTGGTTTGGGGATCATACAGATGCATCCCAGCAATATGAGCTTCACCTCGACACAGACTGCTTAATGCATCCATACTATTGGCAAAGTTATACTGAACTCGCAGTTGCGGATGCCAGCGTTCAGCGGCTTGTGCCCAGAGTGAGAGTACAGGCGTACAACCTGCGATCGCTACCGTGTTGTGAATTCTGTCGAGATCGTCAAGTAGCCTCACCCGAACTGTCTTTGTGCCTGAGTGGCTATTAACTTCTCCGTCAGCCGGAATCATCTCTAAGCGAAAAGCTTCTTTTCCTACAAGAGGATATGCTACCCATTGTCCCCCAATCCGCGCCAAACTGACTCGCTGTTGTTCACTGCAAGAAATAGATTTGGCAACAACTGCTTCCACTTCCTGTAAATCCTGCTCGATCCAGAAGAGATCCTCGACATGACAATTCAGTACCTTCGCTAAACGAAGTGATATAGCCACTGAGGGAGCACATTGTCCTGACTCTACACCACTAATTGTCTGACGAGTGACTCCAGCTAGCTTAGCCAAATCTTGTTGGCTCATACCTAAGCGGGTTCTGACTGACTTTAAATTGTTACAAAGTTCGTTTTCTTGCCTCATCTGGTTTCTCTTCGTTACAAACTGCGTAGCGAGTTGAAGCGGATTTACCAGATCGGAAGAAGAACATTGAAGCGAACTCAATTTCCTCTAAAAATATGATTTTGAAGTGTGTTCTTTTGATTCCCTCTTTGACTATAGCATGGCTATCGCTAATTTATTTGCAAAATGCTATTTTTTTTGCAAATAAACTGCTAAGCGCTTAAAATGCATACTCCATAAGAGTTTAACGAAAATTATTCTCTTCTAACTCCCCATTCATCTGTTTTTATCAAGCAAATAAGCGATTGAATAATGCGAAAAGGAGGCCTTAGTGTGTCGTTTTGTAGGTCTTTATTATGTATAGAGGCAAAATTTCACTTCTTCGGTATATTTCTTTTTGACTTTTGACGAACCTGAATGGGCTGAGGGGTATCTGGAGAAGGCGAGAGTGTATGACCTCCAACTAAGCACCGCTATAGATATTCTTCATAGCAGTTCGCGAGTAACAAGTGAATTATACTTCAATTGAGCAGACAAATGACAATTGGTCAAGAAATTTGGTAAAATTAACATTAAGTACATGGTAAAAAGTGGTCACTAACCCCTAGTGATAAGCTAGGGGCTTGAAAGAGGAAGATTCACCAACTTCTAAATTCAGTCAAACCAGTGTCTAGAGTACGGGTTAATAGCCCAAGCTGAACGCGAAGCTCGCCGGGGGAAGCTTCCCCCGGCGAGCTTCGCGACTTGAACGTGGTAGTTCAAAACACGTTGTTGGATGCCTCCCTAGTCTGCAACCTCTGTAGCCGTCAGCCTCGAAGGGAAATATATACCTAGAAATAGGACTTATCGTCAGATAATCATTATGCGTACAGAGCGAAAGATTTGAAGCGGCAATTGTCCCGTTGAAAGTGCAATACAAGGGCACCCCAAATTGAGTATACCCAAGGCGGTAATGATCACGCTTTCATATATTTTTAACGCTCATTTTAATGAGCGTTCGTATTTCATCCGCGAGTTAAAACTGCGCGGTTTCCATATGTATCGGAGACTTTTAGATGACAACTTCAGATAGCCAATCGAAAATCACCAAAACCGATAAAGAGTGGCGCGAGACGTTAACGGAAGAACAATTTTGCGTACTACGTCAGCATTCCACAGAACGTCCAGGTAGTAGTCCATTAGATAAACAATACGCTAAGGGGACTTATGAATGTGCGGCGTGCGGACAACCACTCTTTACATCAGGAACTAAGTTTAACAGTGGTACAGGCTGGCCGAGTTTTTTCGACCCCATTGAAGGTGCGATCGCAACAACAATTGATAAGTCATTGTTCATGACTAGAGTGGAAGTGCATTGTAGTCGATGCGATGGACATTTGGGTCATGTATTTAATGATGGTCCTGCACCTACAGGCCAGCGTTATTGTATGAATGGTGTTGCTTTGAAGTTTATTCCAGAGTCGGATTAAGTTTTAAGAGTTTAGATTTGCACGCGTAATCTAACCCAAGTTTTCTAGGTAATTAGACTTTTTTTGTCGATTAAAAATTTGGGCGATGCCCTTGGCCACGGCTTAAGCCGTATCGTTATGGACAAAGTAGAGGAATAGCGATCGCTCTTATAAATTCCTCTTCCTTTCTCTTGCGTGACTCCCTATAGGTATACACAATGGTTTTCCCAAAACGGGATTTTGGATAATGCAACATGCTAGTACAGAGCGGCAGAAATAATCCACCCATCTGAAATAGGTAAAAAGCTTATAAAATAAGTGTTCTTACTTTTTAGTTTTTACTTTTGCCTTGTCGTACTAGTGCAATCAGGGCGGAAGCATTAATTATAAATTTTAAGACCTGACTCCAAACAAATGCACTAATCCTGTCATCTTTTGCAAATCTTGAAGAAAGCGAGAACGGATGTGATTTGACTGTGGTGATTGTCCCCCCATAAATAGACAAACAATTTCTTGACAATCCGCATCAATTTCTTTGCTGGGGCTATTGATTCGCCTAACACTTACCCATGAGCAATTAGGATTGCTATTGGCGGCATTCCCTCCGACATCGGGATTACGTTTGTAATTTGGTTCGTAAATTAGGTGCATACCTTCTCCACGAGTTTCTATAGCATTGGTTTCCAACCACTCAAAATTATTCTCATCAACCGGATTGGCATAAGGACCAGGTACTGCATAAATAGCATAAGTATGCGGTGAAAAGACTTCAGATGCTAACAACCGATTTGCATTGACATCGATTCTATCAGCCCATTGCGATCGCACGGCTGTTAACCAATTTTCGTATGCAGAAGTCCAACGTTCTGAATTTAATGGTAGTCCGAAAGACTTTTTCTCCCATTTTCCTTCTCGATTGGGGACTTGATGCTTCATAATCAACAGACTTCCCCGTGATGAAGCCCTCCCATTATTCATATGGAAAATGTGCAACGGACGTCGCCATCCCCTGCCAACTCCTCCCACGCTGACTGCAAATCGTATGATTGGTAGAATAATTTTGTTGAGAATTTCGCTCTTAGCAGTAATTTGTAATTCCCCCT
>JAQYWP010001001.1 GCA_029379285.1 Rhizonema sp. PD38 | reverse complement strand
GCACATAACCTCTATTTCTAAGCATCCCATTCATCAAATACCATTTATTGCTCCGGCACTCAGTGGTATTGGTGTAGTTAATAAGGTTGTACCCGTTTTGTTGGGAAAAGTTGACTCACTTCCTGCTGGGTTAGAGGCGATCATTGCCACAAGCGATCTCCAAGGGATTGCTCCGAAAAATCACAGCCTTCTTGGTCATCTTGTTGCAGAAGAATTAGAAAACTTGGCTGAATTAAAAAAGATCCCATCACCGCAGACAACAGGTATAATTTTAGCAGGAGATCTTTACGCACAGGTAGATAAACGTGGCGGTAGGGGCGATGTCCGTGAAGTGTGGCAAGCTTTTAGTCGCAGTTTTCGTTGGGTGGCTGGAGTAGGGGGAAACCACGACAGTTTTGGAAAGACACTACAGGAAGTTCAGGCATTTCAAGATGCGCAAGGTATACATTATCTAGATGGTGACATGACATCTGTAGATGGACTTCGCATCGCTGGTATTTCAGGTATTATCGGCAAGAAAAGCAAGCCTTTTCGTCGTCCAGAAGAGGAATTTATCCACGCCATTCGGGAACTGGTGAGGGAAGTCCCAGATATTCTCATTATGCATGAAGGTCCCAACGATGCAAAAGCACACCTGAAGGGAAATAATTCTATCCGTGCTGAACTTGCTACAGCAAACGATGTACTGGTCATTTGCGGTCATTCCCACTGGAAAGTGCCAATCGCCGATTTGTCGGAAAAAGTACAAGTGCTGAATGTAGATAATCGAGTTGTTGTGCTAAGAGTTAATTGAACAGGGACAGAAAGAAGATAAAGAAAATTGCCTCCCCTACCTGTCCATCCTTCTTCACTCTCGTTTCAAAATTTTAAATGGTCAAAGAAAATGGAGTAGTAAATTGATGGATCAACGCGATCCGTGAAACGAGTGTATAAACATTGTTCGTGTATGTCCTGTGTTTTCTGGGTAAGAGGATGTTCTTCTAGTAGTTCTGCTGTATGAAAAGCTGTGGTAGTTTTTATGACGGAAGCCAGCTTTGACGTTGCAATGGATAAAGGATTATATAAGTACTTTTGCAGTAGAGACTTTTTTTCACTACCAGATAACTCTGCTTGTTCATTTAAAAGCCAATCATTTGTCTTCTTAGACATATGCCTTCTCCTTATTCCTTTGTAAGTTGGTTAGCTCATCAGCTCTTAATAAGGTTTATACAGTAAGAGTTGTAAATAAAATTCATTTGTGTACTGAAAGTTAACTTAAATGAGAAAGAATCGCGGCTGTAAAGTCCCAAGATCGCCATAACTTCGTGAGTGATCTCAGCAAATGTAAATAAAAGTGAATTAGTTATCACCAAGTAAGTCAGCACAAATAAACAGAGGACTTACGCAAGCGTCACAATCTAAGGTCAACTGGCACACATATTTCAAATTAAGTAAATGCTTGTATGCATTGATTTATAAACGTTATAGCCAAATTTGTCTATGTGACAGTTTGAATATAAATGTGCCAGTTGCGTAAATCCTGAATGCTTTTTCGATCACAGGTGGCTATGTTTACGTTAACACCAGGCTGTTGAAAACAGTGGATAATGAGGCTCAGTTGGCAGGAGTTTTGGATCACGAAATTGGTCACATTTGCGACAATGACTTAATCAATAAGATGAAATAATCAGACGTAGCTCAAGGCTTAGATGTAGCCTCCGGTTTAAATTAAAGTACTGTGGCTTGTTTGGGTTATAAAGTGGCTTTCGAGCTACCCAACAGCCTTTCTGAGCCGGAGTAAGACCAATAAGCCGTTCATGTAGAAAGGGATCTGTGAATGAAGCTGGAAGCGAATATCATACCGTTTGCAGTTGATATGGGTAGTTCAAAGCTACTATCTTTTATACCTAAGATATTATAGATAAATCTAAAATTGAGAATTGATTGATTACAATGACTGGATACTCTCAAACATTTGTTGTCGCTGCTGGTCCTTTACCCGATCCAAAAGCTTTGAAGACGGAGCAACCTTCTGTCAGTATAATTGAGAACGATCCATTAATTGCCACGGGCTGGCAAAACTCTGCTTATGCTGGCTCAGCATTAGTTTTATTGAGTATCCTAGCAATTGTGGGAATCTTTAGCCGTAAAATCGAATACGTTATTGGTATGGCTTTAATTATGTCTGTACTCCTGATAGGTTGCTTTTTAGTAATTAGTATCTAAAACACCTAAAAAGTATTTTCTTGAAAAATAAATCATACCCCAGATAGATGCGCTTATAGCTGAAAATGGATTGTTCATTAGCACTGATTCCACACAGGAGCGATCGCTCATATACTCTAGCACCAGCAAGCATCAGCGCCATCACACACTCAATAAAAATCCCCGGTACTTGACCGAGGATATTTTAGAGTTTGACACTCTTGCACTTGATTCATATGATACCCATCCTTTGATCTACAGATCTGCCAAAATGCCGATCTGTAATATTTACAAAGAAAGGCAGCTATGAGTCACGGCTTGATGACATTTATGAAATAAGTATTAATAAAAACTACATAGGTGGGTATGGATTAGGGCTATGTTTGCAAAACCGCCCCTAAACAATCAAGGGAGCGTATCACTCTTGTATAAAGCTTCCACAGCCTAAGTCTCACGTTAAATAACGTCTGACTTTTCACGGTAAGTCCTCAACCTACGAAATAGCGTGGCTTTTTCCACAGGTTTATTGTCAATACCTTTAGATTATTGACAATGAGCGACGAAAAAATCAGGAATTGGAAAACCCTAAAAATACCCTTTTCAACATGCCGTGAAAAGTCAGAAATAACGTGGGTTACCGTGACTCATAGCTGTCAACTCGAGCGGAGATGCTGCTTTGAACGTATTTCACTCTCATCTGAGAGGATTTTCAAATATCTTTGCTTGAACAGTAACCAAGACTACTCGCAGCTACATAACCATTTATAGGGGCGTTAATTTTCACCCAGCCTTTGCTACCGCGATTGGCGATGTTAGTGGCGTTACCGTAATCTAAAATCCTGAGTACAGGACTATTCAGCGAAGGTCTTTCTCGAATGTTAGCACCAAGCATACTATTAACTGAACGGCAGTTGCTAGGTGGGCGTGCTACCCCACAATGGATGAGATTCTTAGCAAATAGATAACCTCTCACAGGTTGGTAAATTAGCACCCAACCATGACTGCTTCTATCTTCCATCAAAATATGAGAACCATTAGCTAAGCGTTCAGTGACAGGGCTATTATTTGAGGGGCTTTGTCGGACATTAACACTAGAATTAGCATTAATCTGACGACAGTTATCAAAAAATTGTGTTCTGAGTTCGCGTTGTTTCTGTGATGATGTTAGTCTTGAAGCCGACTGAAGAGTGACTTGAGGTGTTACTGTACTGACAGTATACTGAGAGTTATATATAGCTGTCAAAGCAAGTACAATTAAAGCAGTCACTCCCGCTACTTTTTGCCAAAGTTTCATTTTTGTAGAGGGAGTATTTTTGCTAAGGTATATATTTTTTTATTGTCATTCAATTAGGATTAATTTTATATATCTATAATTACAAAATGCTGATTTGAATAAAAT
>JAQYWP010001000.1 GCA_029379285.1 Rhizonema sp. PD38 | reverse complement strand
CACTAACACGCACCTCTACTGTCATATGACGGTAGAATGCCGAGAGTTTAGTATGAAGAATTCAAAAGAAATATGAAAAAAGAAAAGTAATGAGAATAATATCATTAAACTAACTAGCTAGTATCGCTACACGGAATTAAAAATTAAAAAAGTTTAAGTTGTAAGCGTCCCAGCGCTCCGGAGTAAATGGTAGATTTATTTCTTCACTCCGTGTAATATGTGTGCAGAATATGTTTGCACCTGATAAAGATTGAACCCAGATTCTCTTCAAATCAAAGGGGTTATAAAAATTAATTTTTCCCTGAAAAATATAGCGAAAAACGCATCAAACTTCATGTTGTAGTGTGATAGGGTTATTGTGACAACAGAATTAATGAGGTTGTTACGCTATCCTTGAAAAACACTGGGCAAAAAGAGTCAATTCTTCAAACACAACAAGGTAAAGTCGTACAAGAATCGGCGAGGCAATAAAAGCCCCCGCTAAAGAATAACTCTCAACTTCCAACGAGTAGGTGAAGGTTGCCCAGTTTTTTTTTCAATTTAGTCTAATCTTAAATTCCGCTCAAGACAAGTCTATCACAGCTTTAGAGTCTTTGCTGAAACCGCTCTTACCTTACTGCCAACCCACGGAAGTAAATAACGCTCTGTAGACTCAATAACGGTAAACTGCGATCGCTAACAACTACTGACGAAGGAACAATTGATGAAAGACCTTGACCAGAACAAAACAAACGACTTACTGAAGTCTATCATGGAATTTGAACTCGCTGGAGTAGTACGTTATACCCACTATTCCTTAATGGTGACTGGACCCAACCGGATTCCAATTGTAGATTTTTTCAAAGGGCAGGCGAATGAATCTTTACTTCATGCCCAACAGGTAGGAGAAATTCTCACTGGTTTAGAGGGGCATCCTACTTTGCGAATTGCGCCTATCGAGGAAACTTACAAACACAGCGTACAGGATATTTTAGCGGAAAGTCTCAACCATGAGAGAAAAGCTTTGAATCTTTACAAAGATTTGCTCTCTACAGTGGAAGATGCCAGCATTTATCTAGAAGAATTCGCTCGCACCATGATTGGTCAAGAAGAATTGCACAACATCGAAATTAAAAAAATGTTGCGCGATTTTAGTTGACAAGAAGCGCAATATAGCAGTTGACTGTTGAGTGTTAACTGTTACAGCTACAAGGAGTTTTTTACAAATTAAATAGGATTGCTTTAGCTTTTAAGTTCTGTCTTCTAACTTTCTGAACTCCCCATGGGAATTTCAAGAGAAAGTACCTACGCTATACTATTGCAATCCTATTTAATTTAAAACCTCAACTAGACTTACACCCCCCATTTCCCTAAAGATATAGATATGCGAATCAGGGGTAGCACGCTCTTGTTGAGAGGAATTTTGACTTCAGAACAATAAGTTTCTACATGAGAGTTGATTATTGTTACATTATGTAAACACAAAGCACTGGCAGGGTGCTATACCGCAATACGGTTCAGTTAAGGTATTTATCCGTTAAGGCAGGTAGGGGGAGCTTTCTTGAGTAGAGCAGCAGGGGGGGGAAGAAATAATTCTCCGCTAACTCTTTCCTCCCCTGCTTCCCCTGCTCAAGAAAGCCTCCCCTGCGAACCCTCGACTCGTCAATTTCTTATCTGAACCGTATTGGGCTATACCGCAATGAACTCATTCTCAGACATCCTAGGAGAGCGACGGCAGATGTCTGTACAGTGCAAGTATAGGGTATTGATGGTGCGCTATTTTGGTTGGTAACTGTATTTGTCTACGGTGTAGCAGTGGCGAAATTTGTTCTGGTGAGGAAGAACTATAGCCGATAAGTCCCATCAAGGTGAGATATTTTACGCTATTCACTTGGAATTGCAACATGCTAGTCAAGGCAATGCTGGGTTTAGTTCCCACCGAAAATGGAGTTGTGAAGGGGAGCGATCGCGCTTTGAAACAGCAGCTGCGATCAGTGGCTTACTTACCGCAGCGATCTTCTATTGACTGGCACTATCCCATCACAGTGTGCAGTTTGGTGATGATGGCGCGTAAAGCACATACAGCCCGGTTTTGTCAACCCAGTTCCCAATCTCGAGAAATTGTGAAAGCTGCTTTACATCGGGTAGGAATGGTAGATTTGCGTTCTCGTCAAATTGGTGAATTGTCAGGAGGATAGTAACAGCGAGTTTTTTTAGCAAGAGCATTAGCACATCAAGCCTAATTATTCTTTTTTGATGAGCCGTTTGTCGGGATTGACAAAAAGACAAAATCAATCATGTTTGATGTGTTTTCTGAATTGAAATCTCAAGGTAAAATTCTCTTGGTCATCACTCACGATTTGGGAATGACATTAGCGAATTGTGATTTTTTATTATTTTTGAATAAACAGTTAATTGGTAAGAATTCAGTCGTCAGGAGTCAGGAGTCAGAATGCTTGTCGCTTCAAGAATTTAAACTATGGATATTTTGTGGACATCATTACCGAAGTGAAGCTAGAAGCTTTGTCCCAAGCTGAATTCTGAATTCTGAATTCTGAATCCTTACGTTAATTGCTCAAGGTTCGCTGAAAGAAGTGGTGACATCGGAGAATTTGCAACGTGCTTATGGAGAGAGAGTATTGTTGTTGAATAGGGAAGAGGTTTAAGTCGATGGAATTTCTTCTCTCCCTCTCTCCCTTTACCTAAACGGTAATATAAAGGCACCGCAGAAAGTAATCAACCGAACTAGACATCATACTAGCTAATATCTAATTGCTAATTAACAGTCTACTAATTCAGGTGTTTGGTTGAGAATTTGACTTTGAATGGAGATGAAATCTAAGTACGCTGGTGAGTCTAGATTATCTTGGTGAAAAGCGGCAACATTATGGCAGTTTTGGAATGCCAATTTTATCCCAAAATGGCGCTCGACTGCACCGCGAATCGCATCTCCACCCATCATTCGTAATAGTTGCGCTCTATGTTTTTCCGTTGGTGGTGCAACGCTATGGTTAGCCCATTCTTCTCCTCTGATGAGACGCTCTGTAAGATTTTCGACTATTTCCCAAGCATAAGGTAATGATTCTCTAATGCTGTCAACGAACTCTACTTCGTTAACTTTACCTGCTTTTGCTTGGTCAATGAGATGCACGCTAACGTTTAATGACATTTCGCCTCCTGATTTGTGTTTCGTTTTGACAGTATTTTTCATCTATTTTAAGCACATCGGATGAAAGGCTTTAAACCTACCCCGCAGATGATTTCCCTATGAACCCGACACCCTACACTTTGACCATGCAACCCCATTTTTTATAAGTTTGGTTCAATTCACGCGTACAATGATAATCATTTTTGTTTTTTGTCTAGACGAGATTGTAACAAAAAGTAACATGTAGCTGAAGGGAGGATTTATATTGAATGTTCTACTGGAGGAACCTCTACAGTTGAGTTTATGCGGAATGCACTTAAAGGGGAGTATGTAATTGGGGATGGAGGTGTTTGGTTAAGCGATTATAATCATTAAGCGAGTGTGGAAATGACTCAACCATCCCTACCGAGCAAAATAATTAAAGCGCAACCCCACCCCAGTAAAGCTGCGCTTTACATC
>JAQYWP010000999.1 GCA_029379285.1 Rhizonema sp. PD38 | reverse complement strand
CAATTCCAGATCCCGCTATCGCATCCCCCACAACAGTTATTAGACCTAGCAGTGCGATACCTCCGACGATACCAAAAGGTCCTCCCACTGCTGTGAGGGCAGCCGCAACAGCGGCGGAACTGCCTCCTGCTGAGGCGGTTAGAATCACCAGAATTATACCAGGAAGACCAAGACCTGCGAGTTTTTTAATAATTTCGTCCATTGTAATTACCTCTTATCCTTACGTTTTGGTGAAAACATAACTCAGGGTACGAGCCGGAAATCTTTGTAAATAAAAAACCTATTTCATCATCTAGACTAAGCTATATCAGAGTTACTTACGCTTAGGTAGGATTAAATTTTTACAAATTTTTCTCTATTTGCCCTGATTCTCATAGCTTACCCTTTAATCAAGATTGTGACTGATTTTTCCTTTTACAGCTGAGATCGCCACTGTTCTTGGGGAGGCCAAATAGTTTTTGCCCGTGGGATCGCCACTGCGTCCTTTAAAATTACGATTGGTTGCATAAACTCCTGTTTCTTCTTTTGCCAAAACTCCAATGCCAGAATTGATACAAGCGCCACAACCTGACTTGAGAATTTGTGCACCTGCAAGTTCAAAAATTTCAAGATAGCCTAATGCTTCTGCTTTTTCACGAATCTCTACGGAAGCAGGGACTATAAATAAGTTGACTCCATCTGCTATTTGGCGATTTTGCAAAACTTCCGCCGCCTGAGCCAGATCGTAGAGTTTGCCCCCCGTACAAGAGCCAATAAAAGCTTTGGTAATCGGAATGTCCTCTAACTGACTGATAGGTATGACTTGATCAGGTTTCGGAGGGCGGGCGACTTGCGGTTCTAAATCACTGAGGTCAAATTGATACACTCTTTCGTACTCAGCATCAGGATCGGCGATAATTTCTTCAAACCCTTGTGAAGTTCGGCTTCTTACATAATTTCGAGTCGTCTCATCAGGAACAATCAAGCCACACATAGCACCACACTCGACGGCCATATTGGCTAGAGTCAACCGTTCATCAAAGGGCATTTGTACAAGAATTGCTCCTCTAAATTCCATCACTTGACTGGTAGCTCCAGCACAACCGATTTGCCCTAGAATAAACAGGATAATATCCTTGGCGCTAATTCGGGGAGGTAGGGTTCCAGATAACTCGAATACTAAGGTTTGAGGAACACGAATCCACATATCCCCCATAGCATAAATATTAGCCATGTCTGTGGTTCCTACTCCCGTAGAAAAGGCTCCCAATGCCCCGTATGTGCAGGTATGTGAATCTGTACCTGCGATCACCATTCCTGGTCGGACAAGCCCTTTTTCTGGTAGTAAAACGTGGCAGATGCCTGCTGCTTCGCCTGGGGAAACCATATCAAATAAGTGGCATCCCTGGTCGTGGGCGAACTGAACCATCTCTTCATACATCACAGAGGCTTTGTTATCAGCACGAATGTCATTGACTTGAATAAAGTGATCTGCTACCAAAACTACCTTTTGAGAATCCCATAACTTTGCCCCTTTTCCATAGTTTTGATAAAATGTGTTGGCTACAGGTCCAGCTACAGCATCATGAGATAGGGCTAAATCAACCTGGGCAAAAACCACTTCTCCTGGCTGGACGTAGGGATTGCCGGAGGCGAGAGCCAAGAGTTTTTCGACTAAAGTCATGGATCTTGGAGGCGTCTGGCTAGGAGGAATGGTAATTTTTCCCTGACGACGCATCTGATTAAAAGGCATTAGCCCACCGGCGGCGGCGATCGCATCAACTACTGGGTTCTGCTGTTTTTCCCCCAATATTTCTAGGGATAGTCCAATATTGATGCTATTACGATAAAAAATTTCCGCGAACGATTGCGCGCGAATCTTCTCAATACCAGCGGCTTTGAGGGCAATGGGCGCAACTTCTCGACTAGAACCACACCCAAAATTTTCTCCAGCTTCTATCACATTGTATTTAAGTAGTTCTCCTACTCCAATAACATGTTCTAAAGCATACTGTTTTAAGTGATCTGGATCATCTGTTGTTGCTCGATTCGCAGGAATAATATCATCGGTATTGATATCATCTCCTAAGTACAAAACCTTATTTGCATGACTCATGAAGTACTCCTAATTCAGAATGTTGCTCGGTGGAAAGTTCTTCCAAAAAAAGGTCAACTAAAACTTCAGTATTGACAAAAATTTCCGATTCTTGGGGAGACAAATCAGCTGTCCGATATCCTTTGGCTAAAATTCGGTCTTGCGCTGCAATAATCCGTTGGGCAGCTAGCGTTTCCCCCCATTGCTCAAGCATTAAAATACAGGCTCCGAGAGTTCCGAGCGGATTAGCAATTCCTTTTCCCGCGATATCTGGAGCTGTGCCGTGAATCGCTTCGTACAAGCCAAATCCATCAGCGTTTAGACTCGCAGATCCTAATAAGCCGATGGAGCCAACTAATGCACCGCCAATATCGCTCAGAATATCTCCAAACATGTTCCCCGCCAAAATCACATCAAATCTTTGGGGATTTAGAACCATTTGCATAGCTAAATTATCCACCAGCATTGGCTCGACAACAACGCCTGGAAACTGTATGGCTTCTTCAAGCACTAGACGAGTCCAAGGCAAGTGGGGTAAGGCATTTTCTTTGTGGGCTACGGTGAGTAATCCTCGTCGTTGTTGGGTTTTTTGTAAGGCTTTGCGAGCAATCCGACGAATCTCTTCATCGTAATAGCGCATGGTATGGTAACCATAAGCTCCTTTATCATCCCAAGAGCGCCCAGATGGACCAAAATAAATCCCACTCACCAGTTCTCGAATGATCAGCAGATCAAGTCCTTGAGCTTTCTCTGGTCGGAGGCTAGATTTATGCAAGAGACTGTTAACAATACGGATTGGACGAAAATTGCAAAAAAAGTCGAAGTGCTGACGCAGTTCTAGCAGTCCCCCTTGGGTAATCGCACCAAATACAATCCCGTCAGATCCATCGCATAGTTGAGCGGTGGCTTGAGGGAAGTAACTACCAAATTGCTCTAAAGCTGCTGCACCAAGCCAACCATAGTCTACCTGTAAACTAAATCCTTCAAGTTTAGCAACGTATTGCAGAATTTTTAAAGAAGCTTCCACAACTTCAGGTCCAATCCCTTCTCCTGGAATGGCGACAATGCGATAAGACGGATTACTTAAAGACTCCATTTTTTCATAACTCTAATACTTCGTTTGCTGTACAATAGCCTCCTTCTTCCGTAGCCAGAAATTTGCTCGCGGAACGCATTTTCTAATACTGCTCTTAGGGTTGTTCTAATAAAAGACTACACAACTCATCGATTTGTTGACTTTTTTCGGCGATTATTCGATTGGCTAATACTTGTAAAGAACGAATATTTTCGAGCTTAGGATTATCTATTTCTTCTTGTTCACTGGTGAGGAATGTCTGAAAGCGATAATAAGAACTTTTACTATCTTTGGCACTCGACTCAAACAACCGTTCCAATTCTCCGGCTACTACTTCACTACCACCGTCAAATACAATATTTAAAAGTGGTCTTCCCCATTGCAAGAGTCCCCACTTTTTCACTTCGTCATAAGGGTAGACACTTGTTAGTGAACCCGTCC
>JAQYWP010000998.1 GCA_029379285.1 Rhizonema sp. PD38 | reverse complement strand
TTTATTTTTTTCTCCACTGCATTTATTGTCTCATTTGTCAATGCGTAAGTTCTGTAAATTATCCGTCTTTCAGGTCTTCTGCGGACTAGCGATCGCTATTCTTTTATTTTTTTCTCCACTGCATTTATTGTCTCATTTGTCAATGCGTAAGTTCTGTTATTAACAACTCCTTCTCGCATTACAGTTTGTAAATCTTCTCGAAAGTAATCTGAGACATGAAATTCTCTTTCACTCATGAAATTGGATTCAGTATATTTAACCTGGAATGCTTTAAGGACTTCTCCTGTAGTTTTGTAACTACTAAAAGCCATAGTGCTATCCTCAATCAATTTACACGGTGGAACTATAATCTTTTGCCCTTGAATCTTATCTTTTTTCCCTTCATTCCAGGAAACTTTATATATCAGTGTAATCCCCTTGCGGGGAAGAGAGATGGGAGATTAATTAAACTAATCATCTAGCATCTCACGGATTAATGTATCCGTCTCCTTAGGGAGTTAGTCTGGCAACAGTACTTGACTGTTAGTCAGTATATGACGGATGTTAGTTTCCGTCCCCTTGCGGGGATTTTACAAATTATCATTTAATATCTGTCTAATTTTCTGTAAATTTTGAAAAGAGTTTGTAACTTTTAATTTATTCTCAGTGTAATACACCTTTGCATCAGTATTCAATCCTGGTAAATATCTGGCTTTACGACTCTCTTTTTCTAAATCCTCATAGGCGTTACGTAAATTACGATTGCGTAGTCTGCGGGCAAGCTCATCAACATAATCTCGGCGAGACTCGTGGGGGGATCTCCCAGGATATTCCTGCTCTATATTAGAGCCTTCAACACAAGCATAGTGTTCTACCCAATGTAACGCAGCATAAAAGCACATGGTAACCGCCCAATCTGGATAACTCTTTTCCACACTGTGTGCTGCTTGTTGATTGCTTTGAGCTTGCTCAAGGTAGTGATTACTGGTCATTTTTGTTTAAAAGCTTGGCGCTGAAGTAATCAAGATACAACTAAGTTGAGAGGAGGGCTTGACCAAGTTCGTCTACCAGCCACCACACGTTGTTTGTTTTCAGAATCTGCAATTACCTTAGTCGCGCCGTGAAGTTGAGGAAGCCGATATACTACTTGAGCATGAAAATACCATTTTTCGCTATTGATATCTCTTAAGTTCCATTCATAGTCAATCACTAAATCTTGTATACTACTCCAAGCTTCATCTGATAATTCAGTTTCTGACAGCAACTCTAGTTCAAAATCAATATGATGAAGATCGGGATATCTTGGGACTACAGCCCTTACCCTTTTTACATTAGTAAATTCAGCTAACTTGTTTACCAATTCCCATATTTTATCAACTGCATCAACACTTGATAATTCCTCCAATCTCATCAAGTTTAAGCAAGAGGATGTATCAAATTTAATTCTAGTAGTGCTTGTTTTGTATGATATTGGTAATGAACGCTTCTCTGTTGAGTTCCTGTTGACAATCATTCTTTATCCTTTAAAAACTCATTTAGACTGTTTCTGAAAAAGGCAGCTTGCTGTCGAGTAAATGCAAAATTACCTACCGGATGTACTGATGATGATAACGGTTGCTCGTCGTTTGTGAATGGGCTTTCACAAAGCATTCCTGCTATTAAAATTCCATCTTCACCCGTCGCTATCCGGACACCAGTAACTAAGTAAACTTTATCCTTACTTTGCTCACTCATGATTCATTTGCTCTTTCACGTTAATTTTCTTTCTCGTATGAAAGGGAAAGCGAAAATGCAGTATGTACGGCAGTCATTTTCGCAATATCCCTGATTGTAAGGCAGCTCTACCTAAAGTCGAGCTAGCCTATAAGCTGATCATATCTACTACCAGCAGTCTACACTTTAAATAGCATAGTCTTTGACAGTTGAGTGATTGGCTGAGTCCCTCGCACTGGAGGTATAACTTGATAGTGAGTGAAAAAACAAGACTGCTTTTGCAAAGATTGAGAATGCGTCGATACAGAATATAAGTCTAGTACTGTGAAGTTTGATCTTAATTCATTCATAATAAGGTGACTTTTTTCTAAACGCTATTGTAATTATACTGACTCGGCTATGGTTTGCGGAGGAATTTTATTATTCAGATGCTCAATCAGTTGTCGCACCCATTCGTCTTTATAATCCATAGCATCCTCGTAAGCGGTTTCATCTTCCATAACTAATTTCTGGAGATATTCCAGTAGAAATTGTGGATTGTCTTCTACATCAACCCATCGCATCTTGTCAATTTCTAAACGAACAACACCCAAGCCACGCGATCGCCCACCTCCCAAAGGAATTTGTTCTGTCTCAAATTGGTGTAATCCAATCATTAATAAACCCAGTTCCCAAGGTTCAGCATTTTCTACTAAAGCCTTAAAGTGAAAGGGTGTTCCTGCTGGTACAACCTGAAAATCATAGAGTTTCCCATCAGCAGCAGTTTCAGTATCTCTGTCAATAGCTACACCGTCTCGTTCTTGGTATTGTCCAAACCAATATTCTGGTACAACAGTTAAGTCTCGCACTTGAAATTTACTAGCAAGCCAGGGAGAACCGAAGAGGAGAGAAACTAAATCTGTTTGCTTAATAATTTCAGTCGTCAGAGCTAAATCATCAGTATAATCTTCTTTTAGCTTTCTGAGTTCTTGGGATGTAATTGACCATTCCTCTTCAATAGCAGGGTTAGCCACAAGTTTACAGTTGCTTCCCACGATTCCTCTGAGGAAGCTTTCGAGACGCGATCGCATTGCTCCCTTGAAACTTGCTCCAGGTATCAAAGGGTTGCCAAAAGTATCTTTAATCACTGGTAAATCAGAACCTATTGGTTCCATAGATCGCCCCCCACTAATGCGTAATGCTGTTACTGTTGTGAGGGTTCCGATTAATTCCAATCTATTTATAAACTTATCAAACATTAAATAATTATGGGTTTTTGTTGACATAATCATGTTCACCGTAGTGACGTAAATATAAATTGCCATCTTTGGCGATACAACTTATACGTCTATCTTTGGGTAAGTCAAAGTGGTCAATATCTTTGTTTTTACCTTCGTAACGGCGAAGTTTAAAAATTCCATCTTGCTTCATGGCACTAATACCATCTTTGTGATTAAGCAGTAGACATGCAGCCCTAGCTAAATTTTCTTGCAAAATAATTTTTTCATCTGCTGATTTGCTTTTATAGTCATCTATGAACGTTTGTATATATTCAATTTTCGGAAATTTGATAGGCTTGTCTTGTGAAAGTAAGTTCTTCTTACAATGGCTCCAAACAAGCTGTCCCCAAGTTGATAAGGTCATTTCTTTATTTAGACTTAAAACCCATTCTATTGGAACCTCCTTTGCTTTTTCCCAAAATGTAGGTATTGCGCCAACTTCCATCATTGCTAACTGAACTTTATATGGTGCCACCCTATCTATATCAACGTTTATAGGTAGTCTTGGAATTTTGACAACTCCATTTGAACCTTCAAAAACATAAATAATTTCATCAGCATAAAACATTCCTATTGTATTGAAGTAGCCTTGTAAAGCCTTAAATCCTCCAACCAAATTAAAAATAATATCATATTTGCT
>JAQYWP010000136.1 GCA_029379285.1 Rhizonema sp. PD38 | reverse complement strand
ACATAGGTTTTTATCTTCTTCCTGGTCTACTTTCCCCCCAACTCTACCCAGTCTTACCTACATGTAAAAAACCTACCCTTATGAGCCCTGCCTCCCCTGCTCAAGAACTGCTTATCCGAACCGTATTAGATTACCCCCTGCTCCAGTACGGGCGGGTTTGCTCGGATATTGTGTTTACGGGGAGGTTGTGGGAATAAAACCCCCCCCTACTCCTGCGCGGCAGCTTCAGGTCTCGCAATTTCTGCGGGATCGTTGTCGTTATAGTGATAAGGTGGTTCGGTGACAAGGGGAATTGCATCGAAGTTTTCTTTGGGGGGTGGGGAGGAGGTTTTCCACTCTAACCCTGTAGCGTGCCAAGGATTGTCAACTGCTTTTGGTCCTCTTAATAAAGAAACTACCATATTGGCGATAAAGGGCAATGTAGACATTCCTAGTAGGAAGGAACCGAGGCTGGCGACTATGTTCCACCCCTGGTACTGGGGATCGTAGGAGGATACTCGGCGCAACATACCTTGTAAGCCTAATGGGTGCATGGGGAAGAAGGTGAGGTTGGCACCGATAAAGGTCAGCCAGAAATGTATTTTACCCCAGCCTTCAGCATACATTCGCCCTGTGATCTTTGGGAACCAGAAGTAAAACCCTGCGAAGATTCCCATTGTAATTGTGTTGTAAACAACGTAGTGGAAGTGACCGACAACGAAGTAAGTGTTGTTGACGTGAAGGTCAAACGGCGTTGAACCCAGCATAATACCTGTGATGCCAGCGAAAAGAAACATCACCACACCTCCCAAGGCAAACAGCATTGGTGTCAAAAGGTGCAGTCTACCTCTCCAGACGGTGGCAGTCCAAGCGAATTCTTTGATCCCCGTGGGTACGGCGACCAACATCGTAGTCACCATAAAGAACATCCGCATCCAGCTTGGTGTGGCACTAGCGAACATGTGGTGTACCCAGACAACAGAGCTGACTACTGCGATTCCGATTGATGCGATCGCCACTGAGCGGTAGCCATACAGTGGATTGCGGGAAAAAGCTGGGATGACTTCTGAGAAAACGCCAAAAACTGGCAGCACCATCACGTAAACTGCCGGATGGGAGTAAAACCAGAATAAGTGCTGATAGAGGATGGGATCGCCATTTCCTGAAGGTTTAAAGAAGTTTGTCCCAAAACTCAGGTCGAAAAATAGCAGGATCAATGCGCCAGTTAGGGAAGGCAAGCAAAACAGTTGGAGTAATTGAGAACTTAGGAATGTCCAGACAAAGATTGGCATCCGGAAGAACGTCATCCCCGGTGCCCGCATTCAGAAGATAGCTGTCACAAAGTTCACCCCACCCATGATTGATGAGATACCTATCAATACTAAACTTAGTATCCAAATCAATTCGCCGTTGATGAAATGACCGGGCGGAACTTGAAGACTGATAGGTGGGTAAGACCACCACCCAGCTTGAGCAGTCCCAGAAGGCAGCAAGAAGCTTGACAGTAATAAAATACCTGCGGGGGGAATGATCCAGAAGGCGATCGCATTCAGTAGGGGAAAAGCCATATCTCGCGCTCCGATCATCAGCGGAATCACGTAGTTGGCAAGACCTGCATTGAAAGGGATGATCCACAGGAAGATCATGATCGTGCCGTGCATGGTGAACAAGCCATTGTAGAAAGGGCGGTCAACCAAATCTGAATTAGGTGTCAGCAATTCGGCACGAATCAACATCGCCAAAAGTCCGCCAACTAGGAAAAAGAAGAACGTTGTCGTCATGTACTGAACACCGATGACTTTATGGTCAGTACTGAAGCTAAAGTATTCGCGCCAGCTTGTTTGCGGCTCTGTTTGAGAACCTTCGGACTCGTCAGAAGGAGAAGTACCTTTTGTGGAGTTATTTGTCATTGTTCAATAAATTAATGTCATTAAATATACGTATGTGAACTGTCATTTGTCTTTGGTCATGTCCGACCCAAGGAGATCAGAACTACCCACCTTCACAAGCATCGGTAGCGGCGACTGAGAACGCTCCTCTTGCTTCTGTGATTTTTCACACCCTTTTTTCAAAAAGTGAAGGGAGGGAATGATGAAGAATTGAGTCTTAAACGAAAAGTGTTGCAATGTGTCTGACAGATGACAAATGACCAAGGACGAAGCTAAGCACTTAGGTTATATTTATTTGTGCCGACCTACTTAGCTGATGGATCTGGAATCATTTACTATAGCTGGCTCAACAGGCTGGACTGTTTGCCAGTGACTGTTGAAGATTTTCTTTGATTTTTGGGGATGTTCTGTAGCTGCTTGATTGGATGCCAGTGTAGGCTGATTCGTAGCAGCCATCAGCCATTGGTCATAAGCTTGGCGGGACTCAACGAATACGTTTGCTTGCATTAAAGCGAAGTTTGGACCACTGAACTGAGAATCACTCAGCCGATATTTACCCTCACGTATCGGGTCTATCACAATGGCAATATCGCGTTTGGGAACTATATCCTGCTTAAAGCGGAATTCAGGGACGTAGAAACCGTGGAGAACATCGTCCGAATTCAACACTAAGCGAATGCGGTCATGAATCGGCAGATGCAATTCGTTACGTGTGACTTTACCTGGATAGACAAAAGACCAACCCGACTGCGAGGCTATAACCCTAATTTCTTGAGTAATAAGTTTACCATCTACGTGAACCGTGTTAGCAGACGCAGGTTCTTCGATATGCATATGCACGATCTGCGTCAGACCAAGAATGTTTAATTCCTCATAAATATGGAAGCTTTCCAATGCAACCCATAATACCAGTATGGTGGGAACAACTGTCCAGAGAGTTTCTAACTTCGCGCTACCTCTTGCTGGGTGACCGTGAGTCCAGTCTCCCTTAGGTGCCCGACAAGTGATAATCGAATACAGTATGACACCAGTGATGCCCAGGAAAATGAACGTTCCTACTGATGCTAGGAAGCTAAAGATTTCGTCAACTCGTTTTGCTTCTGCTGTTGCTTGAGCAGGCATCCATGAGTATGCCTGCTGTCCAACCCAATGACTGACAGCAAGAATGACAGCCATAAAGACAGCCAAGAGCAAAGTGTTTAAAGTTTTTCTCATAAAAAAATTCTCTATGATGACACGCCTTTGGTACTGAAGAAGGAGACAGAAGACAGGAGAATTAGCTTGCTATGAGTGAATGAATCTTAGTAAGATTAATTCAATAAATATTTGTGACAGATGGATCTCTCCATCCTCGCTACTGAGATAGATTTCTCAATCCCTTATCTCAAATCCGAGCATCGAATGACTGTTTGTCACTTAAGCAGTACGTTGGGGTTTTCACCACGTTCGAGTAAGTGCCCAGCCGTATTGTGAACACCAAAATCACCGCCTAGATGAGCTCCCAGCGTTCCGTGAATATACATGATCCCCATAATTGCAATCCCCACTATTAAGTAGCTCCAGCTTACCTGTCTGACAGCCCCCTGACGCCACAGATAGCGCTGGAAACCTCTCCATACAGTCATAGCGACAATCGCCGCCAACAAAAAGACACCACCCAATCCATGTAAGAGCATCGTTAGACCTTCTTCCAATCCCCAAGGACTCTTAATATCACTTGGTGGATTGGCCAGAATAATCTCAAAAAAACCTGCGGCTACAGTGAAGAATGTGATAACTGCTGCAGCCAAAAGATTATACCACCCGACATCAAAGAAGCCCTCACGAAGGGCAGGGAGGGCTAAAAATCGGAAGATTGGTTTTTCAAAGCGAAAAAATGTTCCGGCGATGTCAAAGATGATGGCGATGATGAAAAGACCTAAAGTTAGATGCACGAGTTGCGGATGAATTGGCAACTTGTAAGGTAGTCCGTTAGCACCCAACTTGAACCCCCACACTAGTTGCATGAGTTGACAGTTCATTTCAAAACCCCTTTCTTAATTGCTTCCTCTACAGGTTCCACATGCAACCCATATTCCCAAACTAGTTGGGTTCCTAAATAGACTTGAAAGGACACCAGGCAGATCAAAAACATACCTACACCCAAGTAAGCAGTCGGTATCTTCAACGGATCGCGGCTGCGAATCACGAATCGCCATGCTGTAATGCCAACGAGAATCGCTGAAAGTGACCAACCAGTAATCGTGTGTTCGTTCAGTACTGGCTGGGCTGCATCGTAGGCTTGTGCCAAACCTGCTTCAAACTGACCAAAGATAACTGCGACAAAGATGGCAGCCGAAGCCACGAACATGTTCCAAAAACTGACCTCAAACAAACGGTGGTTACGCGTGAAATAACCCACAACATCGCAAAAGAAGGCAAACAACACCATCGCAATCACAAAGTGAACGACGACGGGATGCATTGGATCGGGGTACGGTAGATTCGCTTTATTTAAAGGCAGAGTCGGCATTGCTTTCTCCTTCAAACACCATGATTACTTCTCTTAATTTAGTCGTGCTTACTGTTTCCGAGGCATGTATATCCACCATATATCCCTAAAGACTTAGGGGATAGTGCAGACTATGTTCTTGCATCCTCACTTTTGTAAAGCGCTCACCTAATACCTTGTTGTATATTGGTATCAACTATCTGGCGACAGGGGGATAAATACCAATCTATCTCAAGATTGATCTATAAAAAATAATAATCGGGCTACCTAAAAATTTGACGTCTTCCATATTATTATATTTGATAGACATAATAATGTAAGTTGTTAGTTCTTGCCTGTAAACTGTATCGGATGTGATACAGAAAGTGCTTTTTGACAAAAGCGCCTTAATTCCTCATATTTTTAAGGTTGGGAATTTATTCGGTGGAAAAGTTTGCCATTATAGGAGCTTTGTCCAACGGTACTACAAGTCAAGTCAATCAAATGTGCTTGCTGTTCACCATCCAATCGATGTGGTTTACGCCGACTTTTAGGTTGCCGATGAGCGAGCTTGTTGTAAACTATAGTCCACAAATCGCTATCTTACGCTTTCAATTGTTGAGGCACTGATATTTGAGGTTGAAGCGATCACGCTTATCTATACAACCCTCTTCCTCTAAGTTGGTATCTGCCTGCACTAACACATGGGCATTTCTACTGCTACCCAGGATGGTATATATACCATGCCGAAATTGCTTAAGCTGTTGGATATTTATCATTCGACCTTTAGACTAAGAAGACTGGACAAGCTTGATGTTTGTCCAGTCATGTATTATGTACTCCGTTGCGATATCTTCCTAATGAACAGCTTTACAAGGAGGAGGCAGTATCAAATTGAAACTTTCAACCATTGCAGCACTGATGCGAGTCTATGACCAACTTGAAGAGATAACTAGCGAACTATACAATTTAGTAGATGCGGCTTTGGAGATGAGAGATTTTGAAGACGCAAGTTTGCTTCAAGCTAGAGCAGATATACTATATGAACAAAATGAACAAATGGAAAATTTAGATATCGTAATCTTAGAGCACGAGGGCTAAACATGGAAGCACTAGAAGAAAAAATAAAAGCTTTGGGTAAAAAAGCAGCGATGCTCAGTAATGAAGCCGTAAGAAATAGAAACGTACTTAGCCGTAAAGAAAGACTTGATTTGATGCGTCAAGCCAGAGATGCCAGCAGAGAATGTCAAGCATTGATACAAGAGTTAAAAAGACAACAAGCTGCTTGATTTTCAAGGAACTGAAAATCAAGTTTCAAATTGCTATAACTTATGGATTACAGCAGTTTTGTTGTTCGATCTAAAAATCAACAGGTACGGGTATTGCCAAAATCCTTACACAGTCAGAGATGCAACAGCTTTTCAATTGTGGATTGCTTTCTTTCCGTGACCAAGCTTTATTCATTTGTCACAAGTTAAAAACGAGTAGATTTTGTCAATAATTTACAGGTACGGACTTAACACATAAATCCGTTATTATTTTCGGAGTTTTTATAATGCACTTATTGTCTCATTTGTCAATGCGTAAGTCCAACATTAGAAGTCGTGGAGTTAACTGCTGTAGGGTAATATCTATGTAGGTCTAGGCGGCTATTTAACTATCTGAAATAGGAATTGTTTATGAATATGCCCGATCGCACCAATATACAGGCGCAAAGAATTCGAGCTGTTGGATTAACGGTGACAGATGCCGATCGCGCCAAGGATTTCTACACGCAAGCTCTTTCGTTTGAACCTGTTTCAGATATCACGGTTGTTGGACAGGAATACAGCGAGCTTCAAGGCGTTGCACTTATCAAAATTCGCATTATCACCTTACAGCTTGGAGATGAACTCATCGAACTGATGCAGTATCTCAATCTTGAGGGAAAACCCATCCCCAGCGATTCGCGATCAAATGATCTGTGGTTTCAACATATGGCGATTGTGGTGAGTGACATAGATCGTGCTTATGCTCACCTACAATCATTTCCCATTGAACCCATTTCCGTAAGTCCGCAAACAATACCGCCTAGTAACGAAGCTTCCTCTGGTGTCCGCGCTTTCAAGTTCAAAGATCGCGATCGCCACAATTTGGAATTGATTTGGTTTCCTTCCGACAAAGGACAAGATAAGTGGCATCAACAGACAGAGCGCTTATTTCTCGGAATCGATCATAGTGCGATCGCTGTTGCCAACACCGAGCAAAGCCTCAAGTTTTACCGAGACTTGTTAGGAATGCAAATCGAAGGAGGTAGCCTCAATCAAGGTGAAACGCAAGCGCACCTCGATGGTTTACCAGAAGCAAAAGTCCGAGTTACACCATTGCGACCCACTGAACCAACTGTAGGTATTGAACTACTAGACTATATTATTCCTGGAAACGGTCGTCCCATACCAAGTGATTGGAAAAGTAACGATATTGCTCACATGCAAATCGAGTTAGTCGTCAATGATATTGACCAGGCAGTAAATCTACTGAAAGAGAATGCAGTTCAATTTGTCTCATCGGGAATTGTTAAGCTCACAGATAGCTCACGTCCTTACCGCCAAGGTTGCCTAGTCAAAGATCCTAACGGACACGCAATATTACTGATTGTGGAATAACCAATGCATTATTATTGATTACCTGCTTGAAAAATCTGCTGAGCGCTTAAGGTAAGCTCTGGGAATGTTCGAGATTGGATACGCTCAGTACCTCGAAACTGAGTAACTTGATATTCATCGTCAATTAATGAGTAAATTGAGATAGTTGGTTGTTTGGGCTTGCCTATGTAGCGACTGCCACCTATAGACCAGGTTCATCTTGCCAAGCAAGGTATGTGTGAATAAGAGCTTTACTAAAATCTATTGTTTTGAAAGTTGTCGCTTCCTTTGCTTGCGCTTCTTCAACACATTCTCTGGCAAATGCTAGAGATGATGGTTCTGCTAGTTCAGCACAGAAGTCTTCCAATTTACCGGAATCTTGATTATTTGGCATCAGCCAAAATCCAAGTCTTGGTTTGTCTGCAATACTTTCAATTATTGTTCCATCAATATCAGGAGTATTAGGAAATTTATAGCTGTAGTGACTTAACTTACCTTTGATGCTTTCCCATCTGCCTTCTAGAGTTGGGCTATCGGCATCAAGTATAACTCCTATAACTTGAGGATGATTGGGACGGACAATTAAAGCATTTAGACGTTTGAGAACGTTTTTATCTCCATTACATTCATATAACCCAAAAATTTCCGGGACTTGGTGAGCAGCACATAAAGCCATGACAACATGACAATCATCTATTCCCTCAACAAGCAATACTTTATTAGTATCCTGCCTACAGATGTTGCTCATACCACTCAGCGCACTTCAACATTCATCTCAATAGCATCTGTAAGCGTCTCAGATGTATATTCTGTGACTTTGACATTCTCTTTGGCTTCGAGTCTCAAGAAAGCACCAAGAGAAGGATAATTATTCCATGCACTGTCAAAACCCTCTACACAATCGCGGCTGTGCGTCGTAGCAAAAACTTGAACATTAAGTCTTTCTGATAAACGAAAAATAATATCCCAAACTTTAGGTTGTATGCTCCAGTGCAATCCATTTTCAAATTCATCAATGAGCAAAATTCCATTGCGAGCATTTACGAGGGCAACAATTATATGGAATAAACGAGTCATCCCATCTCCCATACTTTTAAGAGGTAACGGCTCTTCTATCCCTTCCATCTTTACTAATGGAATACGATTATCACGCCCACGCCCGTTATTAACGTCTTCTACGAAAGCAACTCCAGACACTCTATCATCAATAAGTGCAAGTGCAGAAATCACTTCAGATTCCAAATTAGTTAAACTTGTTAGATCCCAAAGGGCAGCTACTTTCCGATTAAGCATATTATCTGTAGAGACAACTTGCAATGTATATTTAAATTCAGAATCTTTCCTGTCAAAAAAGACTCTTGAGGTACGTCTGATATCTCTAATGTCCCTATCTAAACTAAAAAGCCTTCTCGTTTTTTCATTTTCTTCCAATATAAGAAAAATTTCAATATTTGATAGATTTTCATCCAACTCATCAGAGATCCGGATTCTTTTCGTTGTTCCTTCATCATCATATTTATTTTGATATGCAGCAACTCCAATGTGAAGCTTTGTACTTGAGGAAATTTCCCCAATAGTAATACCCTCTTCTCCTATTTGGGGTAATCTATGACCAAAGAAAAGGTGACGTATAGAATTCCCAAGAAAATTTTTGAGATGCGGTTGCGCCTCACTAAACCAAGTCTCTTGCCTCAACTCCAAAAGATCGAGAAGAACTGTAGGTGAGGCATTACTGGCATAAAGTTCTACAGCTTCGAGAAATGTACTTTTGCCTGCATTGTTCTCGCCAACAACTAAATTGACGCGACTTAGTCTTCCGACTTCAATGTGTCGAAAGAGTCTGAAGTTACGTATCTGAAAGGACTTCAGCATATAAACTTCCTATATTTCCGTACTACTAGCATACAAAATGCTGGATTAAATAGACTATTACACGCGATTACTACCCTGTATAATGTGGTCAATAACAGATGTTATTCTTGAAGCTGTTACTGACTGACAAAGAGAGCAGTCTTAACAGCAAAGCTTTCGTCAGTGCCTGTTTCAACTGCGAAACCATCGCGCATCAATCGGGATAAAATCACAATGATTAATCCTCTACTTCTGGCTCACCGATTGTCTGCTGTGACGCATGACGAATGTGCAGAATTCTGACCGTAGGAAGGGGCTGCTCATCAAGAACAGTAAATAGAATCCGATAAGTTTGTTTCCCTTGCCCGTAAAGAAGTTGACGAATGTCTTGGCTAAAAAAGGCATCTTCACGAGCAATCGCACAACGTCGAGGCATTTCTTGGAGAGAAATGATCGCGTTAATCAGCCCTTGATACCAAATTTGAGCGCGTTCGGCTGTAGTAAACTTAGACAAATTTAAGAATGCTGCGTCGGCTTCAGCTTTCGCAACGCTAGAAAAATCAATCCGGTATGTCATGCTTCAAGAGACAATCCATACTTTTGATTTTGCTCGGCAACAAAGTCCTCTAAACTCAAAAATTGCCCTTGCTCAAAATCATCAAGCCCACGTTGGATTCCCTTTAAAGCCTCAAAAAAATCATTATCGTCCAAACTCAGCCCCAAAGCCAGAACCAAGAGTGCCATTTGCGAAATATCAAGTCCTGTACTTTCAGCACGCTGTTGCAACAGTGCCTCAATTTTTGGTGGCAGATCGAGTGTAATGGACATTGTTGATTTTCCCAAGCGCGATACTGGTTTTATTATAGCGATCGCATCTTTTTGTTCTGTGACCGCACAAAGCATGTTTCCAACAGTAGCAGGAAGCTTGAGGCGATGCCGCCAAGGGCGGCTTGCCCCTTCGGGCTCGCTTGATTCATATTTTGGTTCAGCAACGCCGAAATTTATATTATCTACTTCTTAAACATACATAGTTTTTAAAGAACATCAATTTTTCTTATAATAAATTTGTGATCAATGCCGTGTTTTTTGCTAGAATATATAAATCTTGTCTGCTCCAACAGAAATGGAAATCCCTTTGACACCGCAAGCTAAAAGCATTGTGCATCGCTACTTGGCGATGGGTTACTCCTCCGCTACCGATGTGATCGAGGAAGCCTTACGTCGATTGGACATGGAGACGCAGAGCGAAGGGGACTGGCTGCGGGCGGAAGTACAGAAGGGGATAGCGAGCGGAGATGCCATTCTTTATGACTTGAAGGCAATTGTTGCTGAAGCTGAAGCCGAATTTGAAGCGGGTGTTTTCGATATGACATCTTATGCTATCCCTCAGCACTAGGCTTAGCCCTCTTGCCAGACAGGATTTTAAGGAAATTCTGAAATACACACAGGGGCGCTGGGGGGCGGGGTAGAAGGAAAAGTACAAGAATTTGCTTGATGCCGCCATCAACAGGATCGTCGAGTTTCCGGAACTGGGAAAACCTTTGAACAGTCTCCCAGAAGGGTGTCTCGCTTATTACGCGGGGCGTCATGTTCTCGTGTATCAAGTGCGCGAGACGCACCTTGAGATTATTCGTATCCTGTACGACGGCATGGATATCAAGCGTCATTATCCCGATGAGAGTTAACTTTGACTGATACCATTTCACGTTAAAGTTAATACAAATAGGCAGCAAAAGGGCAGAAGACAGAGGAGTAGGGAGAGGAAAAAATTAGAAACCATCATTTGTATCATGTACTTCATGAAATGGTATAACAAGTTATCTGAATTAAACCCGCCTCTACTCCTGACTCGGAACACAAGCATTGACTAAAGGTAACAGTGAACCAAGTTGTTCTTGCCCATTCACAGCTAAATCGCTATGACATAAGTAAACTTGCTCGGAGACACGGGACAGCAAATCTGCTATTATCCTTTGGAGTCTTTGTTCTTCTGCCAATTTTTCATCTTCTGCTGTCCAAGGTTGTCCAAGCCTTTCTTGAAGAAAAAGCGTTGCCCCAAACAAAGTCGCTGCACCACCTTTTGCCCACAAAGGTGAACCTGCATCTAGCCAGAAATGCCAGCGATGAAATTGCCGACTCGAGCGATATTGGAAAATTGTTGCTAAAGTTACAGCTTTTGAAACAGCGCCAATGGAGCGAACAGGATAGGCATTGGCGGTAATTGTCCCACGCCGCAGTAGTTGTATAAATTCGGCAATGGTGTTTTGAGGTGAAGAGGAGGTGAGATTTTCTGATAAATTCACCACGTCTCTGTTTTCCTCAGATATGTCAGTCTCTACAAGAGATTCCCACTGATTATAAGCTGAATGAGTCTGTCGCAACCTGGTATCAATTTCCCAGTAATGTTGTGCTGTTTCCAGTAATTCCCGCAATGCGGACAGTTGGTTGTAGGGGAGATTGCTCCCATTCCATAAAAAGCGCTGAATGGCTCGATCTAAAAGCGAGATCGGACTGGGAATAAGACGCATCTCTTGTTGCGATCGCTGTTTGTCTATCCACTGTAATATCTTTGCATAAACCGTTGTTGCGCCGTAACCAAGTCGATCCCAACGCTCAAACGCAGTCACAGGTAACAAATTAGGTTGTTCGGGATGTGGCACAAAGCAGTAATCTGCTATCAACCCTGCACGTATTGGATCAATAGTTGAGTAAGAGGGGACACGGGGACGCGGAGACGCTTCAAGAGATGTCTCTTCTTCCTCTTCCACCTCGAACACGGCGTACCCCCGACTCAAAACAACTAGCATCTCCGCTACAGCATCGCGATCTACCAAGCGTCCCAAACCGGGATAGATGAGTGCCAGCATGGTGAGTAATCCTCGGATAACGGGGGAACTAATCAACGGACGTTGATCGTTGAGGGACTCTACCCGAATATTTTGCTTGGAGAGAATTTCTATGATTGTGTAGCGGGCGATCGCATCTAAACCAGGTGCGATGATCGCGACTTCATTTGGCTGCACTTGTCCTTGCTTGATGGCATGAGCAATCACCTCTGCTGTTTTCCGTAATAGTTGAGCACGGGAAATTGTTTGAATTGACTGCACTGACTGTGGTAAACTAGATAGTGATGGTTGTGCAATTAATTCCAGCATTGGTGCAGCGATTGTTTCTGCTAGGCACCTACCAGTGGGCTGAGTCAAGGTTTCCACACGACATTGTAACCTTAATCTTGATATATAATCAGGATCGCCTCCCAGTCCCAAACGCACTGTGCTATCTGGATTGTAGCTAAAGGCTCCAATGGCACCACCTTGTAGAAGTGACTCAAATAAATGACGCGCTACAGCCGGGTAATCTTGCACGTCATCTGCCAGCATTGCCTGATAGCGTTTGACCAGCTGCTGCTGGTAATTTGGGTTGGGTAGCAAATGCTGGCTGTAAAGTTCAGTCACGATTCCGTAAGTCAGCAATCCCCTTTCCAAACACCAGTTACGCCAATCCAGGAGTAAAGATGCTAGAAACTCTGGTTTGAGTTCTCCCAAACCTAAAGAGCTGCCCTCTTCTCCTAAACCTCTTTCTAAAATGCTAGCGATATCTTCGCTTATAGTACCACTGTAAGCCGCTAATTGCAGTAAATCTAGGATGCGACGTACCAAGCGGTACTCACTCACAGTCGTTGCCTGCGTTGGACGGATACTGCCATTGGAACTTTCCTCCGCAAATTCCACGGACTTCTGGGCGTTCGTTACCAAAATTTCTTCTTCCAACTGAGAACGCCATAGCTTGGTTGCCAATTCCTGTTCGGTTTCTGGGCGCAGTCGTACTGGAAATTGTGCCTTCAACTTCAACGACTGTATCAGC
>JAQYWP010000997.1 GCA_029379285.1 Rhizonema sp. PD38 | reverse complement strand
CCAGTTATCTCTTCGTCCCAGTCTCATAACTGGCTAGAGGAGGGACGGAACCTCTACCAATCGGGACGTTTTGTGGAAGCTGTTACAGCTTGGCAAACGGCAGCACAACAGTATCATAATCAAGGCGATCGCATTAATGAAGCCCTGAGTTTAAGTTACCTTTCGTTGGCACAACAGGAACTTAATCAGTGGGAAGCAGCTCAACAATTGATCGATCAAAGTGTAAAAATTTTGCAAACCGCTAAACCTTCTGGTGATGCGATTGTCTGGGCGCAAATACTGAATACGCAAGCAAATTTGCAACTACGTAATGGAAAAGCCGAAACTGCCATCGAAAACTGGCAAAAAGCCCAAAAATATTACGAGCAGGCTAGTGATCAAACGGGAAGTCTGGGTAGTCAAATTAACCAGACACAAGCTTTACAAAGTTTGGGATTTTACCGCCGATCTAAACAACAATTAGAAGAAATAACGCAGAAAATGGCAGCAATGCCGGATTCGGAACTTAAAGTCAATGGATTGAGATCGCTTGGTTTAGCTCTGCACGCAATTGGTGCTAGTAAAAGCCAGCAAGTATTGGAACAAAGTTTAGCTCTAGCGAATAAAATTGCAGCGAAAACCCAGTTAAGTTCTATCCTTTCGAGTCTGGGAAAAAATGCCTCAGATTTGCAAAACCCAGAAGCGGCATTAAATTACTTTGAAGATGCAGAAAAAGCCGCTACTAATCCGGATGAAGCGTTACAAGCACGTTTAGCTCGTTTCAAGTTGTTGGTGGATTACAACAAACTGGAATATGCTATAAAACTCGCACCTCAGTTACGACAACAGCTTGCAGAACTACCCCCCAGCCATAATTCTCTTTACGCAACGATTAATTTTGTTGCTACCCTGAATAAATTGGAAAAACCCAACCAAATTTTACCAAGGAAAGACCTGGCGGAACTCATGGCAGTTACAGTTAAATCTGCCCAAAAAATTCAAGATGCTCGCGCAGAAGCTCATGCCCTGTATCAGTGGGGACAACTTTACAGCCGCACTTCTCAATGGTCTATTGCAAAGGAATTAGCAGATAAATCCCTAAATATTGCCCGTCAACTTCAAGCTGACGATATTATTGCTCAATCGGCATGGCAGGTGGGAAAATTATATAAGCAACAAGGTAAAAGACCGGAAGCCATTTCAGCCTATACCGAAGCAGTTAAGTCATTAAAGGCATTACGTTCCGATCTAGCTGCCGTTAATCCCGATGTCCAATTCTCTTTCCGCGAAAGTGTGGAGCCTGTTTACCGGGAACTGGTGGGTTTACTTCTGAATGAACAACCCAGTCAACCAGAACTGATGCAAGCGCGTGAATTGATTGAATCTCTACAAATCGCCGAACTCGATAACTTTTTCCGGGAAGCATGTTTAGATAAAGCGCAGCAGATAGATAAAGTTGACCCCACAGCAGCAGTTATTTACCCGATTATCTTGCCCGATCGCCTCGCGGTGATTCTCTCCCAATCGGGTAAGCCATTAAATTATTACGTCACAAACAAACCTCAAGCGGAAATTGAACAAACTCTCGATCATCTACTAGCTTCTCTCAACCCAGTTTCCGATTCTAAAGAGCGGGAGCGATTTAGCCAAAAAATTTATGATTGGCTGATTCGTCCTGCGGAACAGAAACAAGCTTTTAAAGATACTAAGACATTAGTGTTTGTTTTGGATGGGAACTTGCGGAACATTCCCATGGCAGCTCTGCATGACGGTAAGCAATATCTGATTGAAAACTATGCAGTAGCCCTCTCACCAGGGTTGCAACTGATGGCGGCTCAATCTTTCGAGCAGAACAAAATTAATGCGATCATTGGTGGTATTAGCGAATCTCGCTCTGGTTTTCCTGCCTTGCCTGCGGTGGAGTTGGAAGTGAAGCAAATCTCGAAGACTGTAACATCTGACTTGTTACTAAACCAACAATTTACCAGTAAAGCTCTGGGCGATCGCGTGAAATCTGGTAGAGCCGATGTTGTCCACCTGGCAACCCACGGACTGTTTAGTTCCCGTCTCGAAGATACTTACTTACTTACGTGGGATGGACAAGTTAATGTCAAAGAATTGTCCTCTCTCCTCAAAAATCGTGGAGGGGATTCATCGAAAGCGATCGAATTATTGGTACTGAGTGCCTGCGATACCGCAAACGGGGATGATCGCGCCGTCTTGGGACTGGCTGGTTTAGCTGTCAAATCTGGTGCCCGTTCTACCATTGCCACCCTCTGGTCCGTCAAAGATCAAGCCGCCGAAATGCTCATGACTCGCTTCTACAAACAACTACGACAACCCAAAATGACTAAAGCAGAAGCACTGCGTCAGGCACAAATAAACTTGATTCGCCAAACTGATTTCGGCAACCCGTTCTTTTGGTCAGCCTTTGTTTTAGTTGGAAACTGGATGTAATTACGTAATAATACTGATACACTTTATGTTAAAAACCGTACTGTCTTTGTAGTATTTCCCTCTAAAGTCGTTTATAACAGTTAATAGATTCCCTTATTAAGCTTGCGCCTAGAGTTAAAAAAGACTTTTGAGGCAAATTAAAACGATGTATTTTATATTACAACTAAGCAGTAATAGGTAAAACATCATGAAACGCCGATATTTAATGAGTGCATTTAGCATCATCACTCTGGTTGCTAGCAGTGCCTGGAGTAGTGCTTACGCTGTAACATTTACGCCACCTGCCAGCGATAGCGCTCCCAGTCAAGCAACTGGAGGAGCTTCCCGTAGTAGTTTCTTTACTCCTAAGAAAGGAAATAGCGCTCCCAGTCAAGCCACTGGAGGAGCTTCCAGAGGCAATTTATTTACCCCAACCAGAGGTAACGGCGCTCCTCAACAGGCTAGTGGTGGGGCTTCCCGTGGTAATCTGTTTACTCCAACCACGGGTAACAGCGTTCCTCAACAGGCTAGTGGTGGGGCTTCTCGCGTTGGGACTTACGACTTGAATCCTTCGACAGTGGCGGCAACAGGTCCAGCTGCATTAATTGGACTCATGCCACAAAGTTTCTCTGGGACAACGGTATCTGAGCGTCCGACTGTAATGGTATATCTTCCTGCTTCTAAAGCGGAAGAAGCTGTGTTTAGCATTAAGGATGAAGCTGGTAACATGCATTACAAGATGACCATTCCCGTGACTGGAAAGTCGGGTGTGATTGCAGTCAAATTGCCAAATGCAGCGCCCGCTTTAGCCGTTGGCAAACACTACCAATGGTTCCTAGCACTGAAAATAGATGGAAAACTCAGTCCAAGTACGCCTTATGTTGATGGTTGGATTCAACGCATCCAGCCCAGCGCGGAATTAGCAACGGCATTGCAGCAGAAAGATGCCCTCAAACAGGCAGAGGCTTTCGGTAAAAACGGAGTTTGGTACGACTGTGTAGCAACATTAGCTGCACTACGTGTCAGCCAACCCAACAATCCAACTGCGGTCGCGCAGTGGTCCGAACTTCTTTCCTCAGTTAGCTTGAAGGAGATTATCACAGCCCCATTAGTGGCATCTGCTTTCTTAACTGGAGTTTGGACTAATCCGGGTTCAACCAGCAATTAACAAGCAGGGGCA
>JAQYWP010000996.1 GCA_029379285.1 Rhizonema sp. PD38 | reverse complement strand
AATTTATGACGATCTAACAATGCAAAAGGATTTACGAATAGAAACCCAGCACAAATCATGAACAATCCTAAAAAAAGTTTTTTACTAAATATATTTTTTACCACATTTACATAATTAAATGAGAGAAAATGAGCAACAAGAATTGTCATGCCCATAGCTAAAGCATTGTATTTAGTAGCTGTGGCAATTCCGGTAAAAAAACCAGCCAAGATATAGTCGAAGATTTTACTTTTAAAATATATGCTTTGACTAAAGTAAAAAGCTAAAAGCATCCAAAACGTTACTGGGATGTCGGCTGTTAAAAAATGAGTATAACTTATGAATCCTGCACTACTAGCAAAAAGAAGTGTGATAATCCGAGCGCTGAAATAACTAAAAAATCTTTTGGTTATTTGAAAAACTAGAACAATAGAGCCTAAGAACAAAAAAATTGTTAAAAGTCTAGACCAAATAAGTATAAATTCACCTGAAGAAAGAGAATTAGGTGATAATTTTAACAAATGTTCAATTAACTTTAGAGGAAGATAAGATAAAAAGAAATTAAAATAGGCATGAAATGGTGGTTTTAAAAACCATTCAGGACTTTTAAAAATACTCTTTAATCCATGAAAAAATGAAAAAGCGACATCATCCATATTCCAACTTTCTACTCTTCCCCAAGTAATTCCCTGTATACATAAGATTAAACTGGTGAGTAGAGCTAAAATTAAAAAGCTATCGATTCTGGTTATTTTAAAGAAATGATATTTCTGGTTCATAACTATATTAAATAAATTAAAAATTAATTTTTATCAGTTTTTTAGCTCTAATTTATTCATTTAGGCGGTATAGCCTAATACCATTTCACGAAATTCTTGATACAAAACGGAATGAAAAGTGCTTTCCCAGAACGTAATTGGCTATATTAGCACTATCCAGTGGCAGGGTTGAAAGGCGTTACAACTCCTGTAATATTAATCAACGTGACAGAGCCTGGAGCCAAAGATTTCAGCAAACTACTAATTTTAGTGATTAAGGGTAGCAAGTAATCTGGGTGAGTTTGCGATTAGTCTAATTGATACTCTTTTTACACTCCAGTATGGGGGAAGCGCGATTTATGAGTCAGAATAAAAATGGAGGTTAGAATCATGCCTACTTTGACATGAACAGATACACAAGTTTTGCAATTAGTCAAGCAATTGCCCCAAGAGCAGCAAATAGAGGTGTTCAAATTCCTGTTAAGCCAGAATTGGGCTAACTGGGTGTATTTGTCCCGCAATAGCGAACAACGGGCACGAAAAATTGCTTGACTAGCGGAGTCAAGACTGGGATGCAATGACACAGGATGAACGCGAGCAGTTCATTGACGAAGTATTGCTTGAAAAAGATTGACTATGCGCGTTGTTTATGACACAAATATTCTGATTTCAGCAATTTTCTCACAGCACGGCAGTCCGTTTCGCTGTTTACAACTTGCTAGGGATGGTATGGTACAAAGCCGTAATTTGTTAGGAAATTATAGACGAATTTCCAGAAAAACTTTTAAACAAATTTTCTTACGAGCTGCCACAGGCTCAAGCATTTGTTGAGGATATTCGCAGCTACTCACAGTTGGTTTCTATTACCAACACTCTCAAAGTTGTCAGCAATGACCCAGACGATGATATGGTGTTGGAATGTGCGCTTATTGGAGGAGCAACTTATATTGTTACGGGTGATAAAGATTTATTGTCGTTAGGCAATTATCAGAACATCCTCATCATCAAAGCTGCTAATTTTATAGCAATTATGGACGAGTCAAAATTAAGTAATTAGGCAGAACATAGAGCGATCGCCTACAATTAACCCCATTTCTCCACAACAAGCGAGTGCATACCCTAAAAGTTTTTTCCTCTTACTAGACTTCACTCACCCATTCTAATGAAGGCTTTCGCTGGGATTTTATACACTCTTGTAAATATAAATTAATCAAGCTTTGGTAAGAAATCCCTGTTTCCTCAGCTAATCCCTCAAAGTAGTCAACAACGTTCTCTTCCAGCCGAATTGTGACTTGCTTCTTCAGCTTCTTGATATAAGGGTTCTTCACAGATTGTGAGAAATCATACTCATCTTTCATAAAAAAAACTCTGATACTGTTGTTGCTCTGCCTTATTTGCCCTACGAGCCGAAAAAATCCGAATGGTTTCTTCATCTTCTTTGTATACATGGCAAATCACTAATAAAGATAGCGAGTCGCTCATACCGAGCAAGATGTATCGATCCTCCTCCGAAGAGTGCTCTGCGTCATAAAGCAAGCGTGCATATTCGTCGTAGAAGACAGTTTCTGCCTCACTAAACGAGATGCCATGCTTTTTTTCGTTATATATTGCTTTGCGCTCATCCCATTCAAATCTTAACTCGCTTATACCTATAGTGTAACTACAATGTATATCATAATCAAGTTGGATACGTTAGCTAATGATATGTTAAGGTCTTGCCAGAAAAATAAATAGGGTGATAGATTTGCTTTTCATCTCCTCAAAACCAACGGCGTACCTAGCTCCTCTGCGCTCTATGCAGGAAACGCGTAAACTTTTTCAGCTTTCAGAGTGGCGCTAGCATAGCCCAAACAAGCCTGAATATCTTCGCGGGTAATACCAGGGTAGTTGCGGAGAATTTCTTCTGTCGTCCAACCTTCAGCCAAAAGATCAATGATAAATTCAACAGCAAGACGAGTGCCTTTAATAATTGGTTTGCCTACAAGGACGTTAGAGTCAATCGTGATTCGGGATTGCCAGTCCATAAGATAGTTTGAGTTTGTTGTCTTTATTTTATGATCAACTAGCATTTTAGGAGTATGAATATGCAGTAATCTTAGCTCAAATGTTTGGGTTTGATGCCAAGAGTGTGATCGCATGCAGGTACTGCACAAAGCACAACCACCACTTCAAACACAGCTATTACTACCACGACTACAACAACTACTGCACAGCAGATAACTAGTTCTACATCCAATACTGGGTAGGTTTTCCTGATTCCTGTACGGGCAGGTTTTACCAAATAACTGACGGGTGCCATAAAATCAATCGATAAAACCTGCCCCTACTCCTGATTCTGACTTCCTTTTTCTGATGGATGTATTATTACAATAATATTTGGCAGTTTTCCGAAATATAGGTCTGCTAACATGCCTAAGAATAGTTCAAATAAATCTCAGGGTAAAAATCTTAAAAAACGGCATAGATTTTTTCTAAACCCTTATGATGATTGTGCCTTCACAAAATGCCCAAAATGTGACATAAAAACAAAAATTCGCAAATTTACTCTTGTGATTCACGTTGAGCCTCAACAGCTTCTTTTACTAAACAAGCAGTGTAAATATTGTACTAACTGCGATCTCATTATTGCTAAAAAGCAGGAAATTGAGCCATTAATGGCTATTAGTTTTAGTCAATCGAATCCTAAAATAATAGGAAATAATTATTTCGTCATGGGAACAGTTGATAAAAAAGATTGGAAAGAAGGCAATCAGAATTCACTTTCTCCATCAGAGATGCTAGAGCGCATATATGTTTTTAAGGATGTATGGAATTTTGAAGTAATTCCAGCAGGTTGGTATCCTAATCAATAAGAATAG
>JAQYWP010000995.1 GCA_029379285.1 Rhizonema sp. PD38 | reverse complement strand
GATATAACAAGTCACTATAGATTTTTTTTATAAAATTATACTCAAGCTGCAATGCATTTGGTTAAGTCAGGATAACTAAAACTTATTTAAGACAAAGCATTACAGCATTTTTCCAACTTTCTGTTCAGTGGTTACTCGCATTTCAGGTTCTACTAGATTTTTACAAGAGTCAATGTTATGCTGAATTTTAAAACCAAACACGAGCTGAGTAACGCATAATTTTGTCTACTTTATAGATATTGGCAAGGTTTTAAGTAGCACGACCTTTTAAGGGTATACTAGATTTTGTGCAAATTATAGGAGCATTCTTTTGATAGAATGGTTAAACTTAAGTATATACAAGTATCTGCCTAATAAATTTTTTTGACTGTATTCTCTATATTCAATCAGACAGGTACAAGTGGAAACCAAATCGCTAATTTTTTCAGCTAGTTTTCGGCTAGTAAGGAAAAAATGCATATTTGAGAAGCTAAAAGGGTGGGATCACTAGATTATATGAACCCCTCTTTATGCAGAGCAAAACTATATTGTCAATAAGAATATCTCAATTTAAATCCAACCTGCCTCCCTTGGCAACTTAGCACATCGGCGGTTGGCACGCGAATCAGCAGTACTTTATAATTGCTGGTTTCTAGACCATGATGAAGGTGGCGTCTATTTCAACGTTATAGCAAATGGTGTTTCCTACATAATGGAAACTGAGCGGTTATCACTCATTTGAACTAGCCTACTTATCTGCTGTCTATACAAAAAAAGCTGATTACTAAGCAGCCTATGGATTTTTACTTTAAGCCAATGTCATGCGGATTTAAGGACAATATTCTGCGGGTGCAACCGGATATTCTTCTAGCAGATCCCTTGTATATTGGTGCTTGTTGGCTCAACGGGGAAGCTTCTGCGCGATTTCAACCCCTATGCCTTGACGGTGAAACTGCCAATTACGCAGGAAGAACTGAAACTCAAGGTTCTAAATCATCCCAAAATAGCTAATTAAGAAGATGAACATCAATATTAAGGTACTTAAACAAGTAACAGTGGTTGAGATGGCTGGTGACGTTGATGCCAAGACAACGCCGATAGTCACAGATCAAGTGCTACCCCTGGTTCTACCACAGTGCCGACTGCTCTTAGATATGACTAAAGTACTCTATATGTCTAGTGCCGGCTTACGAATGATGTTGTTACTGTATAGACAGGCATCCAGTCAAAATGGGCATTTGGTGCTGGTGGGGCTTTCTGAAGAGATACGGGACATCATGTCCATTACTGGTTTCCTCGACTTTTTTACGACTTGCAAAACGTTAGATTCAGGATTAAAAACTCTCTGTGCAAACTAACCACCAACAGCTGCTGACACAGCGAATCGATATTCATCCAACCCATACTTACGGCACTTTCAAGCTGCGTCGAGGTCGGCCATTTCCTTTCGGCACCACCCTTGTGCCAGGGGGAGTCAACTTCTCGATATTTTCCAGCCATGCCTTATCCTGTACTTTAGTGCTGTTCAAAAAGCACGAACGGGAACCGATGGTAGAAATTCCATTTCCAGAAGAGTTCCGGATCGGGAATGTCTTTAGCATGGTCGTATTCAATCTGGATTACGAAAACATCGAATATGGTTACCGGATGAATGGGCCTTATAACCCGAAGCAAGGTCAGTGGTTTGATGCTACTAAAATTCTCCTCGACCCATATGCCAGAATTATCGGTGGTAGGGACATCTGGGGAGAGACACCAGACTATAGTAACACCTACCAGTATCGCGCACGTCTCGCTTTTGATGACTTTGACTGGGAAGACGATCAGGCTCTGGAAATCTCACCTGAGGATCTGATTATCTACGAAATGCATGTGCGCAGCTTTACCTGCCATCCCTCCTCTGTTGTGAAGCATCCAGGAACATTCGCTGCCATTCGTGAAAAAATTCCCTATCTCAAAGAGTTAGGAATTAACTGTGTCGAACTGATGCCGATCTTTGAATTCGATGAATTTGAACACAGTCGCCTCAACCCGGTAACGGGAAAAATGTTGTTGAATTACTGGGGCTACAGCACAGTTGGCTTCTTTGCACCTAAAGCTGGCTACGCGGCCACTGGCAAGCTGGGGATGCAAGTGGATGAGTTCAAAGCACTGGTCAAACTGCTACACAAAAATGGCATTGAAGTGATTTTGGATGTTGTCTTCAACCACACAGCTGAAGGCAACGAGTACGGTCCTACAATCTCCTTCCGTGGGATCGACAACCAAACCTACTATATGCTGACATCCGAAGGGTACTACTTTAACTTCAGTGGCTGCGGCAACACCTTGAACTGTAACAACCCAATTGTACGCAACATGGTGTTGGACTGTCTACGTTATTGGGTAGCAGAATATCACATTGATGGCTTCCGCTTTGATCTGGCCTCCATTTTGGGGCGCGATCCTTGGGGAGTACCATTAGCAAACCCGCCGTTATTGGAAAGCCTTGCCTTTGATCCGGTTCTGGCCAAGTGCAAACTGATTGCTGAAGCCTGGGATGCTGGAGGCCTTTACCAAGTAGGTTCCTTTCCAGCCTTTGGGCGTTGGATGGAGTGGAATGGTAAATACCGTGACGCTATTCGTAATTTCCTAAAGGGGAATCTTGGCTTAGTGGGGGAAATGGCACAGCGACTACAGGGTTCGCCAGACCTCTACGCCTGGGCGGATCGGGGACCAACGACTTCGATCAACTTTATCACCTGCCATGACGGTTTTACTATGGCTGATTTGGTGTCTTATAACAGGAAGCACAATAAAGCTAATGGTGAAAACAACCAAGATGGCACGAATGATAATTACAGCTGGAACTGCGGCTGGGAAGGACAGTGTGACGATCCACAGATCAAGTCTTTGCGACAGCAGCAGATGAAGAATGCTGTGGCTATGTTAATGGTGAGCCAGGGCATCCCAATGATTCTAATGGGGGATGAGGTAGGGCGAACTCAGGACGGTAACAACAATACTTACTGCCACGATAATGAACTTAACTGGCTAGATTGGTCACTTTTAACATCCAACGGAGAGCTATTTCGGTTTTTCAAACATTGCATTGCTTTCCGTAAAGTTCATCCTGTGCTGAGAAACCGATACCATTTCCGCAATGTGGACTATGTAGGTAGCGGTTACACTGATATCACTTGGCATGGTACTCAAGCGTGGAATCCTGATTGGTCTGGTCACAGTCGTATCCTCGCGTTTATGCTTTGTGGGAAACATGCTAAAGAGGGGACGGTGACGGACAATTACATTTACGTGGCGATGAATATGGATTTGCAGGGACACTGGTTTGAAATCCCCGGCTTGCCAAAAGGAATGCAGTGGCATGTTTTTGCTAACACAAGTATGATCCCGCCTGAAGACGTTTGGGAACCGGGAACAGAACCAATACTGGTCGAGCAACGCCAATTCCATTTGGGAATACGTTCTGTGACCATCTTAGTAGGTCGGTAAAAAAGAGGATTAAGACTGAAAAGTAAGTTAATCCAAAACAGTGAAGATTATGACCGTAATGTTCGCTTCCTACTCCCAACAGGAGTGTAAGATTACCTATCTGATTTCTCTGCGTCCTTGGCGCG
>JAQYWP010000994.1 GCA_029379285.1 Rhizonema sp. PD38 | reverse complement strand
GTTCAAAGCGAGGTGCTAAGTCTCTAACGATGCGTGTTAGCTGCGAATCAATAGCATATTTAGTACCACTTGCTGGGGCAGCGTTGTGAGCTTCGTCAAGGATGAACATAGAACTGGCTGCAAAATCGCCAAGCCAATCCCGCAATGGGGAAGCATAAGTTTCATCTCGCAGCAAAGCATGGGAAATAATAAAACGGGTGTGTGTCGTCCAGGGGTTAATTCCATAGCCGCGTTCTTGGCGACGTGCGGCAACGAACTCGCGGTCGAAAATTATGAAAGTCAGTCCAAAGCGGCTTTCCATTTCTTCCTGCCACTGCCGCACCACTGATGGCGGACAAGAGATGATCACCCTCCTAACTTTTTGTCGCATTAACATCTCGCGCAGGATTAGCCCTGCCTCGATTGTTTTGCCCAATCCTACGTCGTCGGCAATGAAAAGAGCGACTCTAGGCATCAGTAAAGCTTTTCGTAATGGCTCTAACTGATAAGCTTTCACTTCTATTCCAGCCCGATAAGGAGCTTGGAATAGTTTTGCATCAACAGAAGTAACGCAATTCCATCGAAGTGTGTGCAGGTAGGCAGAAAAGAGACGAGGATTATCAAAACCCCTATTAGCTATAGACTCCCATGATGTTTCCCCTACAACTAGGGCATCTACTTCCCTTTCCCACAGAACTGAGAGTGATTCTCCTATAGCATCATCTTCTAAACAAGAAAGACGCACTAGAGAGTCTTCCGTAGAAGAAGGTTTAGGTACAACGTCTTCTACAAGATACTGTCGCGATCGCACGCGAACAATTTGTCCAGTTGCAACATTTATCATTGGTACCTTCCTTTTAATGATTGCACTGGGCTTCTTTATCAAGCCGCAAATGCCAGGACCAAAAACTTTAATTCTTCACACTCTTTCACCGCATATCCCAACAGATGCTGTAGCGTTTTAATCCGACGATTTAAATCTGTACCAGTCATGACAGCCTGCAACTGTTCTTTGGCGAAAGTCATACGTAATTAATCCTTAGTTTTTTCAAAAAAAGATTTTTTATGGTGGGATGCATTTATTGTGGATTAGACAATTTGTATACATTGTTATGAGCGAGCAAAATCTCAATTTGTAAAAGTATCAATTACTACATTTAATCTGAGCAGAACAAATCTATGTAAGTATTGCTTTCATAAACAGAGCGGTTAAATCGATCAAAAGTGAAGGAACGCGAATGAACTGTTCAACTTCTGCTTAGTTTATTACCAAGAGTTTGTTACTGGTTATTTTTTTTAAAGCAATTAAGTGGCATACTTAGAATTCGATATTCCATTCGCTATAGCATAGCCCGAAATCCGGCAAAAAATCAGAAATTTACCTACTCTTGACAATCATCGTATTTACTACGTTATATTACATACGTATTGGTTATTATACTCAGAAAATTTTTATAAGTATATTCATTTCTTTTATAGGTGTCCAAAAACAAAAATTTAGTAGTAGCCAGATGCCGTAGCTATCAAATTCTCTACCAATATCTATCCGTAAATAAGTCAGATAAAACACGTGAATGACCGAAAAAATACGGTAACTCACATCTTGCACCAAAAAAAGTTAATGATATTTAATCACTCAGTATGAAGCCCAAACCCTTTATTTATGGATAAAAGCCGAGGTGAAAAAAGGTATTCTTATTGTCAATTTTTTAACAATTTCTGGGTTTGTACGGGTAGGTGCAAGATCTGAGGTAAGCGGCTTAATGAGCGGTGACGCCGAAACTTGGCACGAGGCTGACGAAACAACGTTTACTGTACAAGAGTGGGAAAGCTTTAATGTTATGGTGGTTGAGGTAAAGCGGGATGAATGCGGGAATATTGTTGAAGAGTAGTACCCTAACACGTATGCGCGTCAAATGGAAAGCTTAAAAAGTATTATGATGTGCGATTACAACAATTGATAATTAAGGTTTCCTATGTCCAACCACTTTTCAACACCATCACCTACACTATTTTTAAATACAGTCAACGCTTATCAGCGTACAGCGGCAATTAAAGCTGCAATTGAACTTCAGATTTTTACTACCATTAGTGAAGGAATTGAGTCCGTTCAATCACTGGCACAAAAATGCCAAACCTCCGAGCGAGGGATGCGGATTTTATGCGATTACTTAGTTATCATTGGCTTTTTAGTTAAGGAAGCCCAAAGCTACAGACTGACACCTGATACAGCCATGTTCTTGGATCGACATAGCAAAGCTTACATAGGGGATGGAATTGAGTTTTTATTGTCTCCTTTCATAACTAATGAGTTCAATGATCTTGCTGCGGTTGTTCGCCAGGGTGGAACTGTAGTATCCTCTCTTGGAACTCTATCGCCCGAAAATCCAGTATGGGTAAAATTTGCTAAAGCAATGTCACCGATGACGGTAATGCCAGCACAATTAATCGCTCAAATGGTGAATGGGGATTCTCAAGAGCGCATAAAAGTGCTGGATATTTCCGCAAGTCACGGTTTATTTGGTATCGCTTTTGCTCAGTATAACTCTAATGCCGAAATTTATGCAGTAGATTGGACACCTGTTTTAGAAGTAGCTAAGGAAAACGCACAAGCGCAAGGTGTTGGCGATCGCTACCATACAATTCCTGGCAGTGCATTTGAAGTAGATTACGGTAGTGATTACAACCTAGTTTTACTCCCAAATTTCTTGCATCACTTTGACATGGAGACTTGCGAAAAGCTTTTAAGAAAAATTCATCAGAGCTTGAGTGTTGATGGAAGAACCATAGTGTTTGAATTTATTCCTAACGCTGACCGCATTACACCACCATTAGTTGCTGCTTTCGCTTTGACAATGTTAGCAACAACACCAAGTGGTGATGCCTATACTTTTGCAGAATACGAACGTATGTTTAACAATGCAGGTTTTTCTCATTGCCAACTCCATTCACTTCCACCTACTGAGCAGCAGGTAGTCATCGCCAGATCTTAGCGCGATAGTACTTCTCTTGATTTGCAATGATCGGAGGCTAAAGTTAGGAGCGGTTGCCCCACCATCACCTTACAGTTCGGACAAAGCGGTAAAGCTTTGGAGGTTGGTCAAGCTGAAGTATCCTTCTTGTACCGTGACAAAAATGTGACTACAAAGCCTCATTCCATCAAAAAATGAGTATAAAGTCTTCCTTTTATTACTTTTGTTTGTACTAATGTGGTGGTTATGCCGCTGCCGCCCACTCAAGTTGTTCATAACCCATACCGCCGCATAGACTTCGACCACCTTTATTAATCCATACAAACACAGCATCAAGTACCATCTGCCAGCAGTATTTGCGCCGCATGTCCAGCCGACCCATCCCATGCTCTATTGCCCATTTTTTGACCAGTGCCGTGTCTACTAAGCCCAGCAGATCTTTTACGTTATTCTTGATGACGCCAATGGTGGTTTTGATGCTATGATTAAGCATGACAGTTTCCTTATGGATATTGCTCAAACCCATCGCCAGACTTTTTCCAGGAGTGGTGGCGGTGGTTATTAACCTTTATATTTATTCAACTTCTTTTAGAATAGGTTAACCTATTTCATAAGTCAAGAGTAAAAAATATATTTTTATGTCACATAC
>JAQYWP010000993.1 GCA_029379285.1 Rhizonema sp. PD38 | reverse complement strand
TGAATACGGAGTCATAAAATCGAAAAATTCAATGGACAGATTCAGTTTATTATTGCATGTCCGATTTCTGGATCTTATTTAATCCTCATTCCTTAGGATTGAATATTTCTCGACCAATTCACGCTCTGACAGTTGCGGCTCAAGCATTAGAGGATGACGATTTTGATTCTCATGTACTAGAACTACGTCAGAGTTTGGCTCAATTAAGTCATACAGAAGATGATGTCGGTCAATTAGTGCGTATTTTCTTAGAGATGGCTGAAGAAGTGAGGATGCGAGATCAGAAGTTGAAAATGCAAGTTCAGGAACTTCGCATTGAGATTGACGAAACCAAAAGAGCTACCCACGTTGCAGAAATTACCGAAAACGAACACTTTCAAGAATTACAAAAAAAGCTCCAAAAACTCAGACAACACGAAGTCATAAAAGCCGAAAGCGAGACAGAGTATTACCACAGATTACAGAACCAGGTGCAATCCTTGAAAGAGCGATCGCCCACCTGTGAACCGTTGAATTTATGAGTTAGCGTTCATAGCTTGACTGAAAGTTTGGGAAATGTCTGTAAGAAAAAATGACTATAGATTAATGATTACGAGGTAAACTATGGCACAGATAATTGCAGTTCATTCATTCCGTGGCGGCACTGGCAAATCCAACTTAATTGCTAATATGGCGGCTACTATGACCTTGCAAGGGCAACGTGTAGGCATTATTGATACTGATATCCAATCGCCAGGAATTCACGTTATTTTTGGTCTCAACGAGAACAAAATAGAACGTGCGCTTAATGATTATTTATGGGAACGATGTGATATTAAAGATGCTGCTTACGACGTTACTGATACTTTACTTGCAGAACAGGGAAATATAGGTAACGTGAAGGGTAGACTTTACCTAGTACCTTCTAGTATTAAAGCTAGTGAAATCGCTAGGATTCTACGGGAAGGGTATGATGTAGTCCGACTGAACGATGGCTTTCAAGAACTCATTCGCAGTTTGAAACTGGACTACCTGTTAATTGATACTCACCCTGGTTTGAATGAAGAAACCTTACTTTCCATTGGTATTTCTAATGTTCTAGTGATCCTTCTACGTCCAGATAATCAAGATTTCCAAGGTACAGCTGTCACAGTGGATGTGGCTCGCAAGTTGAAGGTGCCAAAAATGTTGATGGTGATCAATAAGGCGCTGCCAAACTTAAATTTTCCCGACTTGCAACAACAGGTAGAGAAAATTTACACCGTTCCTGTGGCTGGGATTTTGCCATTATCAGAAGAAATGGTGCAGCTAGCTAGTAAAGGGCTTTTCTCTCTGCGTTACCCTGGGCATCCTATTAGTAAAACAATCAAAGGGATTACCGAACAGATTGCTGGTTTAGTTGTGACTTGTTAGTCAATTCCTCCATTTGTTAAGGCGATCGCCAATCATTTCGTACTGATGTCCTCACCTACTTTAGAACTACTACTGCACTATAGCAATCCTAAATCATTCGTAAAATTCTCTCTTCTATCTTTTCTTCGCGCTCTTGGCGTCTTGGCGGTTCGGTTAATAATTTTACAACTCAAATAGGACTGCTAAAGTATCGGTATATTTTATTCCTCTACAACAATCAACTAAAATACGTATATCAGTTATGACCGAAGTTTTACTAAAAGAATTAACGACTACCGACATTGAATGGATGATTGCTACAGGTTATCAACGAGAAATAGCTGCTGGCACTATACTCATTCAAGAAAAAAAAGCTGCCGATGCTTTACACATTTTATTAGATGGCATTTTAACAGTTACCGTTTCTCAACCAGGTAATAATCCGTTGCTTCGTGCTTTTGCAGCTATTGAAGGAGATGAAATATCAAGTCGCGAGATTGCGAGATTATCCAGTGGTGAGGTAGTGGGGGAACTTCCCTTGGTGGGTGCGAGTTTAACAGCGACAACAGTGAAAGCTGTAGAAAAATCCCTGGTGATATCAATTCCTCAACAGGAATTAGCGACAAAGTTACAGCAGGATGTTGGTTTTGCTTCGCGCTTTTATCGAGCGATCGCCATTATGCTTTCCGATAGACTACAAAGTAGTATCAATCAGCTTAGTCGTAGTAACTTGGTACAAGGGCAAGCACTGAGAAATGTGCTATTTGTTTTAGGAGAATTACACGATAGTGACATCGATTGGATGATGGCTTGTGGGAAACAGCAAAAAATTCCAGATAATACCGTACTCATCCGTGAAAGAGGACCTGTAGATGCGCTATATATTCTGCTAGATGGAATCATGTCCCTATCTATTGTCGAAGATGAGCGTAATCCTTTGGCTCGTGCTTTTGCTGCTATAGAGGGTAGCGAAATTTCTGGTAGAGAAATAGCGAGATTATCGAAAGGTGAAATCATCGGAGAAACACCCTTCATTGATGGGCGTCTACCTTCGGTAACCGTTAAAGCTATTGAAGAATCAACCGTGTTGTCGATTTCTCGACAGCAATTAGCAGCAAAGTTGCAGCAAGATGTAGGATTTGCCTCACGTTTTTATCGTGCGATCGCCACTCTGCTTTCTCATAGATTGCAAGGAATGCTCAGTCAGCTTGGTTATGGTAGGCGGGTTTATAGCAAAGGTTTGCCATTGGATGACAATGTGGAATATGGGGATGAGTTGAATGAGAGTGTTTTAGATGGTGTGGCATTGGCTGGACGAAGATTTAATTGGATGGTAGGGCGATTAAGTGTAAGTTGAGTGTTTTCAGCTTAGGATACAAATTATTAATACTAATTTCAGCCACAAAAAAGTGATTTTAATGAAAATATTGTGCATTAAAGCTAAATAATGACTGTAGAGGTTCGGACCAAAAGAAATGGGAATTATCATCCAAAAAAAATGCATTGATATCTAATTTAATTACTCTTAACCTATTAAATATCAACCTTGAATTCAAAGGATTAAACATGTCTGAGCAGACATCTCAACTACAAAGTCGACAAGAAATTGAATCTCAATTAATCCTTAAAGTTTTGAAAGACGAAGCTTTTAAACAAGAATTAATCAGCAATCCAAAAGCAGTATATGCCAGAGAATTGGGGCAACACATTCCTGAAAGAATAAACATTCAAGTGCTAGAAGAAACCTCAAACACTCTCTATCTAGTAATTCCTAGAAGTCCTGCTGATGCAGAAGTTACAGAAGAATTGTCTGAGCAAGCTTTGGAAGCTATAGCTGGAGGGTGGTGGGTCTTTATCGCAGGAGGTGGTGCGAACAGACAGTAGTCTGAAATAACCCGGTAGTTATCTAAACTTAATCCTTTTCAACTATCGGGATTTTTATGTATTAATATTAAATTAATAATAAAGTTTTTAAATAAATAATTTTATAAAGTTATTCGTTTAAAAGTACTTGATAGTATTTATAATATTTAAATCAACAAATCGGTATTATCTTAAGGACATAAATGTTAGTAAGTCTCAGTCACATCAAGCGTTTTTGTGAAAAATGGCATGCAGATCCAGGTTTTCAAGAGCAAATATTTGCAGAGCCATATGAAACTGTTGCCCGTTATAACTTAAAAGTGAATCCTGAAGAAATTAGACCAATATGGGATAAAATATATGCTATTG
>JAQYWP010000008.1 GCA_029379285.1 Rhizonema sp. PD38 | reverse complement strand
ACTAAAAATGGTGAAGAAATAGCAGTTATCGGTATGAATGGTCGTTTTCCAGGAGCTAAAAACGTTGATGCTTTTTGGGAAAATTTACTAAGCGGCGTAGAATCAATTTCTTTTTTTACTAATGAGGAACTACTTGATTCAGGAATAGAACCAGCCGTTGTAAGTGACCCTAACTTCGTTAAAGCACAGGCTTCCTTAAAAGACGCAGAATTATTTGATGCTTCCTTCTTTAACTTAAATCATAGAGAAGCAGAAATCACCGATCCACAACATCGTCTCTTCTTAGAATGTGCTTGGGAAGCCCTTGAAAGTGCTGGCTATGACTCCCAGATATACAAAGGTTTGATTGGTGTTTACGCTGGGGCTGAATTTAATCAATACTATTTTAACTTCCATTTAAATCAAAACATCATCGATTCCGTTAGTAATTCCCAAATTGTGATTGGGAATGATAAAGATTTTCTAACCACACGTGTTTCTTATAAACTCAACTTAGAAGGACCGAGTTATACAGTTCAAACTGCTTGCTCAACTTCCTTAGTCGCTATCCACTTGGCTTGGCAGAGCTTGCTCAATGCTGAATGTGATATAGCTTTAGCTGGTGGCGTTGCAATCAGTGGGTCACGAAAAGCTGGCTATTTTTACAAAGATGGAGGCATTTTGTCTCCAGACGGACATTGCCGCGCCTTTGATGCCAAAGCACAGGGAACTGTTGCCAGCGAAGGTGTGGGAATTGTAGTTTTGAAAAGACTAGAAGATGCCCTAGCAGATGGAGACTGTATCCATGCCATCATCAAAGGTTCCGCCATCAATAATGATGGATCAAATAAAGTTAGCTACACCGCACCCCGGATAGATGGTCAAGCAAAGGTGATTAGAACAGCTCAACGTGTGGCTGAGGTTAAACCAGAGACAATCACTTATATTGAAACCCATGGTACAGGAACATCTTTAGGGGACCCAATTGAAATCGCAGCACTAACACAAGCTTTTCGCACCAGTACAGAAAAAAATGGCTTTTGTGCAATTGGTTCGGTAAAAACAAATGTTGGGCATTTGGGTGCGGCCGCTGGGGTGACGGGTTTGATTAAAACTGTCCTAGCACTTAAGTACAAACAGATCCCACCCAGCTTACACTTTCAACAGCCCAATCCTCAGATAGACTTTGCCAACAGTCCTTTTTACGTCAACACCACTGTGTCGGAGTGGAAGACCAACGGCACCCCTCGCCGCGCTGGAGTTAGTTCCTTTGGAATTGGTGGAACTAATGCCCATGTAATTCTTGAGGAAGCCCTGGCTGTTGAAGCATCTGGTCCTTCTCGTCCTTGGCAGTTGTTGCTGCTATCTGCTAAGACCAGTACAGCACTAGAAACTGCCACAGTAAATTTGGCTGATTACCAAAAGCAGCATCCTGATTTGAATCTCGCTGATGTCGCTCATACCCTTAGTGTTGGTCGCCGAGCTTTCGACCATCGCCGGATGTTGGTATGCCAAAACCTTGAAGATGCGGCGAAGGCACTCTTACCTCTAGATTCTCAACGAGTTTTCACCCACTACCAAGAGCCTTGTAATCGTCCAGTCGTATTTATGTTTTCTGGACAGGGTTCGCAGTACGTAAATATGGGGCGGGAACTTTACCAAAGTGAACCCACCTTCACTGAGCTGGTCAATGACTGCTGTCTAATGCTCAGACCGCACCTACGACTGGATCTACGTGATATGCTGTATCCGGGTGAATCACAGACCCAAGAAGCAGTACAGCATCTGAAACAGACAAATATTACCCAGCCAGCACTGTTTGTGATAGAGTATGCCCTAGCTAAGTTATGGATGACGTGGGGTGTGCGCCCAGAAGCAATGATTGGTCACAGCATTGGGGAATATGTGGCTGCAACTCTTGCCGGGGTTTTCTCTCTCGAAGATGCCTTAGCGTTAGTAGCTACTCGAGGACAACTCATGCAGCAACTCCCAAAAGGTGCTATGCTCTCCGTTCAACTTGGAGAGTCGGAGGTTCAACCCTTGCTGGGAACAGAACTTTCTCTTGCTGGAAGCAATGGACCATTCTCATGTGTGGTTTCGGGTATAACCGAGGCAGTAGATGCATTCCAACAAAAGTTACTAGAGGAGGGCATTAGCTGTCGGAGGCTGCAGACTTCTCATGCCTTTCATTCCCAGATGATGAACCCGATCATCAAGCCATTCACAGACCACTTAAGAAAAGTCAAGCTTAATCCCCCCCAAATTCCATTTGTGTCCAATGTCAGTGGTACTTGGATTAGCACAGTAGAAGCAACTGATCCTAACTATTGGGCAAAGCATCTACGACAAACTGTGCGCTTTAGCGAAGGAATAGCCGAGCTGCTCAAGACACATGAGCGAATTTTACTGGAGGTTGGTCCGGGTAAGACTTTGAACACTTTTGCTCTTCAGCATAGAATAGATGGATTGATGACACTCACCTCGATACGCCATCCACATGAACACCAATCTGATCTAGCATTTTTACTCAACAGTTTGGGTCGCCTCTGGCTTGCAGGAGTCGAAGTAAATTGGTCTAAATTTTATGCCCATGAGCGCCGTCATCGCATCCCCCTTCCGACTTATCCCTTTGAACGCCAATGTTACTGGATTGAACCGCAAGCTTCATTAGGACACGGGACAGGAAACAAGGGACAAGGCAAAATTCTTCCCAATCCCTTTGTGTGGAAATCTCTAACAGAGGCTTGGACCTGCCAAGCCCGTGTCATAATCAATGAACTTGATCACCAAACCTATCTAGCTAACAAACACTCTTTGGATTGTTTATGCACTGCATACATAAATCAGACCCTTAGGCGTTTAGGTGCTTTTAGCAACCCTGATGAAAAGTATTCTTTTGAAGAGTTGTGTGAGCAATGCCGGATTATTCCTCGCTACCGACAATTGTTGTATCGTTGGCTGGATGTACTGGTAGAAAAAGGTCACCTCCAGCAAGAGGAGGAGATGTTTACCAACCTTATGCCCTGTTCACTAGATTCTCTTAATGCTCTTTTAGAAGAAGTCAGAGTCAAATGGGCTTCCACACCTCACGTGTTAGACTATATTCAGCATTATGGCAAAGATTTGGAAGCCATATTGATTGGTGAACGAGAACCATTAGAGTTGTTCGTTGCCCTAACACAAAAAACAGCAGAAAGTTCTTTTCAAGAGTTGCCCTTAGTTACACAATACAAAGCTATAATGCGGGCAAGCTTGGAACAGGTGGTGAAATCATTGCCACCGTTCGTGGATCTTAGAATTCTGGAAATCGGGGGTGGAAACGGTATAGCCACGGCGGAATTACTGCCTATACTACCGTCTCAGCGAACAAACTACATTTTTACAGACGTGAGCGGTTTGTTTCTGAACAAAGCCAAAGACAATTTTAGCACCTATCCCTTCGTCGAATATCGTTTCCTAGACATTGAAAAACCTCCTCTCAAGCAAGGTTACTCGACGCACAGCTTTGATATAGTGGTAGCTGTCAATGTGCTGCATGTAACCCGCAATATAGGAAAAACCCTTGAGCATGTACGCTCTTTATTAGCTCCTGGAGGCTTTCTGCTACTTTGGGAGATAACTGAAGCTCAATTATACTTCGATATCACTGACGGCTTACTGATGAATCCGTTAGAGGATGAAGAACGAAGCTGGGGTAATCCGTTTTTATCAAAGGAGCAGTGGCATAAGGTACTACGCAACCAAGGGTTTGTTGAGGTGGAGACTTTAACGGAAACTAAAGCTTTTGGGCAGCATATTTTAGTGGCTCAGGCTTCTACGTTGGCAAGAAACTCAGCACCTACAGCATTTACTGTGACCTTTGAGCAAAAAGATGCTGAAAGGTCACCTCAAGTTTCATCAGGCAAAAAACTCGATATAGCCGATTGGTTCTATATCCCATCTTGGAAACGCTCAAAGCCTCCACAGCCGTTTAACTCAAAGGCTCAAGCAACTCAGCCTGGATGCTGGTTAGTGTTTGCCGATGAGTGCGGCTTGGGTGAGAAAATGATCAAACGACTTGCACTCTTAGGTCAGGACGTCATTACTGTCAAAGTTGGAGAGCAATTTGGTAGGGAGAGTGAATCTCAAGAGATCTCATACACCATCAACCCTCGACAACAGGATGACTATGATGCTTTGCTCAAAGAACTTCGTATACTTGGTCTAAAGCCGAAAACGATTGTTCATTTATGGAGTGTCACACTAAAAATCCATCCAGAATTAGCAATTGAGTTCTCAGAAAAGTCTGAAACTCTCGGCTTCTTTAGTCTACTGTTTTTAGCGCAGGCAATCGGGGAGAATTATCAAGCAGATTGCTTGGAAATTGGGATCGTCTCAAACAATATGCAGGAAGTGACAGGCTCAGAGATCCTGTGTCCAGAGAAGGCAATGATACTCGGACCGTGTAAGGTGATTCCATTAGAGTATCCAAACATCAACTGCCGTAGCATTGATGTGGTTATTCCTGAATCAGAAAGTTGGCAAGAGGAGCAACTTATAGATCAGCTGCTGGCGGAACTCGCTTCCCAAACATCTGACAAGATATTGGCCTACCGTAATGTTCATCGCTGGGTGCAGGACTTTGAACCAGTCCGATTGGAAAGAAATGTTGAAGGAAAACCCCGATTAAGGCAGGGAGGAGTTTATCTGATCACAGGTGGATTAGGAGGTCTTGGTCTAGCTCTTGCAGAATATCTAGCACAGACAGTACAGGCAAAACTGATACTGCTTGGGCGTTCGGCTTTTCCTGACCAAAAGCAGTGGTCTGAATGGCTATCCACTTATAATGAGCAGGACGCTACAAGCTGCAAGATCCGCAAATTGCAAAATCTTGAAGCGTTGGGCGCAGAAGTGATGGTAGTCAACGCTGACGTCGCCAACTCCGAACAAATATCGGCAGCGCTCAAAAAAGCCAATCAGCGATTTGGTCAGATCCATGGGGTGATTCACGCAGCAGCAGTCCCAGGGGGTGGCATGATTCAACTAAAAACAAAAGAAGCCGCAGCAAATGCTCTGGCAGCGAAAGTGAAAGGGACAAGAGTACTCGATGTTCTCTTCAAGGATGCCAAGCTGGATTTCTTTGTGCTGTGTTCATCATTTAGTTCATTCCTCGGTGAACCGGGTATGGTGGATTATACTGCAGAAAATGCCTTCCTTGACGCATTTGCTCACTACAGTGCGTCTCAAAATAGCACTTTCACCATATCGATTAACTGGGATAGATGGAAAGGTTTAGGTATGGCAGTTGCTGTTGAAGCAAGGCATAAAGCAATAGTAGGAAAAGATCTGGCAGATGGAATAACCTTTGAAGAGGGTATTGATGCGTTTAGACGTATTTTGTTTAGTAACATAGTGCCTCAGGTAGTCGTATCAAAGCAAAATTTCCTGAACCTGATTGACCAAAATGATTCTGTTAAGTCCTTGGAGGAAAGATTAGCATCAGTGAGTCTGTCTAAGCCAGCTCGTTGGCGTCCTAACCTAAGGAATACTTACACTGCTCCACGTAATGAGATCGAGAGTACTTTAGCTGAAATCTGGCAACAACTTCTAGGTATTGAACAGGTAGGCATCCACGACGACTTTTTTGAGTTAGGAGGAGACTCTTTATTTGCTGCTGAACTCGTTTCTCGGTTGTGCAAAACTTTCCCAATAGAACTGCCTTACAAGAGTTTCTTTGGTACACCCACTGTCGCTGAGTTGGCTTTAGTTATTATACAAAAACTAACTGAGCAGACGGATCATGAAACACTGGCTCAAATGCTGGCAGAAATCGAGCAGCTATCGGGGGAGGAGACGCAGATAAAACTTGCGTCGGATAATTAGTTGATTAAAGTAGGTGATTCAAATGAGTGATCTTTCTAAACGGATCTTAGAACTTTCCCCAGAGAAACAAAAGCTTCTTCTCCAGCGGTTGCAAAAAAAACAAGAACAAATCTGTCCGCAAACGCAAATATTGAAAGCTCCAAGGAAGTCCAACTCTTTTCCCTTGTCTTTCGCTCAAGCTAGATTATGGTTCCTCGATCAGTTAGAGTATAGCAAAATTGCCTATAACATCTCTCAATCCATGCACCTGAAAGGTCGGCTCAATGTGGCTGCTCTAGAGCAAAGCTTTCATGAAGTCGTGATGCGGCACGAAATATTAAGGACTACTTTTGCGACTGTAAATGGGCAACTTGTTCAGGCGATCGCCTCCTCTCCTAATTTCACTATATCAGTGATAGATTTGACAGAGTTGCCCGATATACATACTTCTCAAGTTCAATATTTAGCTACCAAGGAATCCAAACAGCCTTTTGACTTGACAAAAGGTCCATTGTTGCGAGTCAAGCTGCTAAAGCTGAGTGAAACTGAATATGTGCTGCTGTTAGTCATGCATCACATTGTCTCAGATGCTAAGTCATGTGGAATTTTTGTTCAGGAGATCGCGGTACTTTATGAGGCTTTCTTAGCAGGTAAAGTTTCACCATTACCAGATTTATCCATACAATACATCGACTTCGCTTACTGGCAAAGGCAATGGCTACAACAATCAGAACTTAAAGAACAACTGGCTTATTGGAAGCAGCAACTGGCTAATTTACCCCCAGCATTAGCTCTACCTACAGATAAACCTCGGCCAGCAGTTCAGAGCTTTGCAGGAGCAACAACTTGTTTTCATCTATCACTTAGCCTAAGTAGAAAGCTCCACAAATTGAGTCAGGCAGAAGGAGTTTCTCTGTTTATGACTCTATTAGCAGCTTTTCAGACACTACTTTACCGCTACACCACTCAAGAAGATATTTGCATTGGTTTACCCATTGACAACCGCGAGCGCAGGGAGATTGAGAAACTTATTGGATGTTTTATCAACACTCTAGTTCTACGCACAGACTTATCAGGTCATCCTAGTTTCCGGGAACTTTTGAGTCGCACTCGTGAGGTAGCACTGGGGGCTTATGCTCACCAAGATTTGCCCTTTGAGAAACTGGTGGAGGAGCTACAGCCAGAGCGAAATTTAAGCTACAGCCCTTTATTTAGAGTCATGTTTGTCCTCTGGAGTACGCCGATGCCAGTTTTGAAGCTACCAGGACTGAGCGTAAGTCCTTTAGAAATCAACAGTGGCACAGCACGATTTGATTTAACTCTGGCTCTGGCAGAGACACAGCAGGGTTTGAACGGCTCTATAGAGTATAACACAGATATATTTTACGCCGATACTATCACTCGCATGGTGGGGCATTTTCAAACATTGCTCGAAAGCATAGTTGCTAATCCCGATCAGCAACTTTTAGACTTGCCAATTTTAACTGAGATAGAAAGGCATCAGCTACTGGTGGAGTGGAATAGCACCCAAACTAATTATCCCCAAGACAGGTGCATTCATCGGATGTTTGAGGCTCAAGTAGAGCTAACTCCGGACGCCATTGCTGTAATTTTTGAAGATGAGCAGTTAACTTATCGGGTCTTGAATCAGCGAGCAAATCAATTGGCACATTACCTACAGGTGCTAGGTGTAGGACCAGAGATATTAGTGGGCATTTGTATAGAACGCTCTGTGGAAATGGTTGTGGGACTTTTAGGTATTCTCAAAGCGGGGGGTGCTTATGTGCCGGTAGACCCTACATATCCTCAAACTCGCTTATCTTTTATTTTATCAGATTCACAGGTGTCAGTGCTGTTGACAACTGAGAACTTAGTGGTGCAATTGCCTGAGCAAAAAGCGCGTGTGCTTTGCTTGGATTCACAAAACAGCATCATCACTCTTGAGAGTGAGGAGAATCCTGTTAGTAATGTACATGCCAGTAACTTAGCTTATGTAATTTATACATCAGGGTCCACAGGAAAGCCAAAAGGAACGATGAACACCCACCGTGGGATAAGCAATCGCTTGCGCTGGATGCAAGATGTCTACCAGTTAACAGCTGGCGATCGCATTCTCCAGAAAACTCCTTTTAGCTTCGATGTATCGGTTTGGGAGTTCTTCTGTCCCTTATTAACCGCAGGCTGTTTAGTAGTGGCTCAACCTGGAGGTCATCAAGATAGTGCATATTTAATCAGGCTTATTGTCCAGCATAATATTAGTATACTTCATTTTGTCCCCTCAATGCTCCAGGTTTTCCTACAGGAACAGGGGCTTGAACATTGCAGCTGCTTGAGAAAAGTGATCTGTAGTGGAGAAGTACTGCCTTTTAAACTACAGGAACAATTCTTTACTCGTTTAAAATGTGAATTATACAATCTTTATGGACCAACAGAAGCGGCTATTGATGTTACCTACTGGCAATGTGAGTCAGGGAATCATCGAAAAATAGTGCCTATCGGCCGTCCCATCGCCAATACACAGATCTATATCTTGAACGCACATCTTCAACCAGTTTCCACGGGAACTTCTGGCGAAATTTACATTGGTGGGATTAGTCTTGCTCGAGGCTACCTCACCCACCCGATATTGACTGCCGAAAAGTTTATTCCCAATCCCTTTAGCAATGAGCCAGGAGCCCGCCTTTACAAAACTGGAGATTTGGCTCGCTACTTAAGTGATGGTAACATTGAGTATCTTGGTCGCCTTGATCATCAGGTGAAAATTCGTGGCTTCCGCATCGAACTGGGAGAAATCGAAGCTGTACTGAGCCAACACAGTGAAGTACAGCAAACCGTGGTTATAGATCAAGAAGATCATTCAAGTAACAAGAGACTTGTGGCTTATATCGTTCCTCAGCCAGGAACAACTCCCGCCGTTAGTAACATACGGCACTTCCTCCAAGAAAAACTACCCAAATATATGCTGCCTTCAGCATTTGTAATGCTAGAAGCCCTGCCATTAACTTCTAATGGTAAGATAGACCGTCAGCAGCTACCTCAGCCTGAGAAGCTAGCTCCAGAACTGGCAACCACTTACGTCGCCCCTCAATCTCCAGAAGAAAAAATGATCGCGACTGTTTGGCAGGCAGTGCTAAACGTTGAAAAAGTAGGAATTTACGATAACTTCTTCGATTTAGGAGGACACTCTTTATTAGTAGTTCAGGTTCACAGCAAGTTGCAAGAAGTTTTTAACAAACATATATCAATAGTCGATTTGTTCACGTACCCAACTATCAGCTTTCTCGCTCGATATCTCAGCCAAGAATATAGTGAACAACCCAATGTTGAGCATAATGGCAAATCAATTTCCGAGATACTTTGTGAACGTCCTGATCCGCATAAAGCTCTAAAGCAACAACGTCAACGCAGGAAATTAGGAGTGATCAAATGAATGATGAAGAGTCATTAAACAACCTTGAGTCAATCGCGATTATTGGTTTGGCTGGTCGTTTTCCAGGAGCCGAAAATATTAATGATTTTTGGCAGAATTTGCGTGATGGTGTTGAGTCGATTTCTGTTTTCACAAATGCAGAACTGATAGATTCAGGGATAGACATTGACGTTTTGCAAGACTCTAACTACGTCAAAGCTAAAGGAGTCTTAAAAAATATCGAGTTATTTGATGCGTCCTTCTTCGGATTTAACCCAAAAGAGGCGGAAATTACTGATCCCCAACATCGTTTCTTCCTTGAGTGTGCCTGGGAAGCCTTGGAAAGCGCTGGCTATGACTCTGGAGTATATCCTGGTCGGATTGGTGTTTATGCTGGTCTTAGTCTAAGTAGCTATCTTTTCAACAACCTAGCTTTTAACCAAGACTTGATTTCATCAGTTGGCACTTATCAAATTTTGCTGAGTAATGATCGCGACTTTGTGACAACCCAAGTTTCCTACAAATTAAATTTAACTGGACCAAGCGTGGTGATCCAAACCGCTTGCTCTACCTCATTAGTAGCTATTCATTTTGCCTGCCAAAGTTTGTTCAGTGGCGAAAGTGATATAGCTCTGGCGGGTGGTGTTTCCATTACAGTGCCGCATCAATCTGGCTATTTATATCAAACAGGGGGTATTTTATCTCCTGATGGTCACTGCCGCGCCTTCGATGCTAAAGCACAGGGAACTGTGGGTGGCAATGGTGTAGGCATTGTCGTCTTGAAACGCCTAGAGGATGCCATTGCCGACAGAGACTGTATCCATGCGGTGATCAGGGGATCAGCTATCAACAATGATGGTGCTGTCAAGGTAGGCTACACAGCCCCCAGCGTGGAAGGACAAGCAAAAGCAATTACTGAAGCCCATTCTTTAGCTGGTGTAGAAGCTGAAACCATCACATACGTCGAAACCCACGGAACAGGAACAATTCTAGGCGATCCTATTGAAATTGAAGCACTAACCAAGGCGTTTGGCACTAGTACGCAAAAACAATGCTTCTGCGCAATTGGTTCATTAAAAACTAATATTGGACATTTAGATGCTGCTGCGGGTGTTGCTGGTATCATAAAAACTATCTTGGCACTCAAACACAAGTTAATCCCTCCCAGCCTGAACTTTGAGCAGCCCAATCCGAGGATTAACTTTAGTAACAGTCCCTTCTACGTCAACACCACCCTGTCCCCGTGGGAAATGAACAGCTTCCCCCGCCGAGCAGGGGTCAGCTCCTTTGGCATTGGGGGGACAAATGCCCATGTCATTCTTGAAGAGGCACCAAGCGTCGAAGCTTCTAGTCCCTCCAGACCTTGGCAGTTATTGCTCTTCTCTACCAAAACTTCCTCGGCTTTGGAGACTGGTACAGTTAATTTTGTCAAGCATCTAAAGTCACATCCTGATCTCAACTTAGCAGATGTCGCCTACACCTTGCAGGTTGGTAGACAAACCTTCAACCATCGTCGGCTGTTGGTATGCCAAGACATTAACGATGCACTGACAGCACTGGAAACTCCCGACTCCCCCCGAGTTTTGACTCTCCACCAAGAACACCGCAATCCGCCCATAGTGTTCATGTTTCCCGGACAGGGATCGCAGTATGTTAATATGGCGTCGGAACTTTACCAGATTGAGCCGACGTTTCAAGAAGCAGTTGACCTCTGCTGTGAACTCTTTAAAGCGCACCAAGGGCTTGACCTACGTAGTGTGTTATATCCAAGTGAAGAACAGGCTGAAGCTGCCACACAGCAACTGAACCAAACTGAGATCGCTCAATCAGCGCTATTTGTAATCGAATACGCCTTGACTAAGTTGTGGAGATCGTGGGGTGTTCATCCCCACGCGATGATCGGTCATAGCATCGGTGAATATGTGGCGGCGTATCTCGCCGACGTCTTCTCTTTAGAAGACGCAGTGGCACTAGTGGCGGCTCGCGGGCAGCTGATGCAGAACCTACCTAGTGGATCTATGCTTGCCGTACCACTTTCTGTGGCGGAGGTACAACCCCTCTTGGATGAAAAACTCTCCTTAGCGGCGATCAATGCACCATCCTTGTGTGTAGTTTCGGGTTCCACAGAGGCGATCACTCAACTGGAAGCTCAACTAGTTGAAAAAGGTTTAAGAGTTCGCCGTCTGCAAACCTCCCATGCTTTTCATTCTCAGATCATGGACTCTATTTTGGAGCCATTCACAAAGCAGGTAAAGAAGGTTAACCTGAAACCCCCAAAGATTCCATACGTGTCCAACGTTACTGGTACTTGGATTACATCTGCGGAAGCAACGAATCCTCACTACTGGGTTAGGCATCTGCGCCAAACAGTACTATTTGTTTCAGGGCTGCAACTTTTGTTGGAAGAACCAGAAGGACTGTTACTGGAGGTAGGTCCTGGACGAACGTTAAGCACGTTCGCAAAACAGTCTTTAAAGAAGGCTAATCGTCAGATTATACTAACAACACTTGGGCAACCGCAAAATCGACACTCAGAGACAGAGTTCTTACTCACGACACTCGGTCAGCTTTGGCTCGCTGGCATACAGCTAGATTGGTCTGGATTTTATCGGCATGAGCAACGTTATCGCATACCGTTACCAACCTATCCATTTGAGCGCCAGCGTTATTGGATCGAGCCGCAAAAACAGGCAGCTACTGTCAAGATACATCCTATATCATTAGATAAAAAGCCAAATGTTGCAGACTGGTTCTATATTCCTTCCTGGAAACAATCCATGCCGCCAAAGCCTTTTAACAATGCAGAAATGGCAAAGCAAAGGTCGTGCTGGCTAGTTTTTGTTGATGAATCCGGCTTTGGTTCTCAACTGGTAAAACGACTGGAAGAAGAGAACCAGGATGTAATCACCGTGAAAGTGGGGAAGCAGTTTGTCAGCGAGAGTGAGCATGTGTATATTCTTAATCCTCGACAGCGTAGTGACTACAATGCCTTACTTAAAGAACTTCGCACTCTCGACAAAATCCCTAAAACTATTGTACATTTATGGAGTGTCACTCCACCAATTAAACAGACTCCCGCTGGAATCAAGTTTTTTGAAAAGACTCAGGATCTCAGCTTCTACAGCCTACTGTTTATAGCACAGGCTTTTGGAGAGCAAAATTTTATAGATCCCTTGCAAATCGGGGTTATCTCAAGCAATATGCAGCCAGTGACAGGTGAAGAAGTGCTTTGCCCGGAAAAAGCTATGCTGCTAGGACCTTGTAAGGTTATTTCACAGGAATACCCTTACATCACTTGCTATAGCATTGATATTGTGATTCCCGGATCGAAAACCTGGCAAGAAGAAAAACTTGTAGAACAAATTTTATCAGAACTTGCTATTGAACCATCTGACTCAGTTGTTGCTTACCGTGGGAATTGCCGATGGGTACAAACCTTTGAGCCAGTAAAATTACAAGAGTCTATTCAAGGTATACCACGGTTGCGAGATCAAGGAGTTTACTTGATCACAGGTGGGTTGGGAGGAGTTGGAGGAGTGCTGGCAGAATATTTAGCACAAACCGTGCAGGCAAAATTGATATTGATCGGGCGTTCGACTTTTCCTGCAAAAAATAAATGGCTTCAATGGCTAAAAACTCATGATGATCAGGATAAAGTAAGCTGCCAGATCCGAAAATTGCAAGCACTTGAGGAGCAGGGAGCAGAGGTTTTGGTCAAGAGTGCTGATGTTGCCAACTTAGAACAAATGCAGGCAGTGATAACTCAGGCATATGAAAGATTTGGCGAAATTCACGGTGTAATCCACGCAGCAGGGATTGCAGGTGGGGGTGTGATTCAACTCAAAACCCCAGAAATAGCAGCAAGTGTGCTTTATCCAAAGGTAATAGGAGCCAGAATACTCGATACTATCTTCAAAAATCTGAAGCTAGATTTCTTTGTCCTTTGCTCATCACTTAACTCGCTTTTAGGTGGATTGGGTCAGGTAGACTATTGCGCTGCAAATGCCTTCCTTGATGCGTTTGCTTACTATAGAACTGCAAAAGATGGAACGTTGGCCGTATCTATTAACTGGGATACTTGGCAAGAGGTTGGGATGGCTGTGAACTCAGCGGTGCCTATTGAGTTTAAACAGCATAGAGAAGAGAACCTTAATAAAGGGATATTGTCCGAAGAAGGCAAGGATGTGTTTCGTCGGATTTTATGTCACACCGTGCCCCAATTCATTGTATCAACGCAAGATTTTCATCTCTCGCTTGAGCAGAACATGGCTGTTACAGCATCGAGTACTTGGTTCGAGTTAGTGCCGCCTAGTCTATCTAAATCAACACATCCGAGACCCAGTTTGGGGAATGCCTATGTTGTTCCTAGAAATAGGACGGAGCAAATTGTTACTGAAGTCTGGCAAGAACTCCTTGGTATTGAGCAAGTCGGCAGCTACGACAATTTCTTTGAGTTGGGTGGACATTCCTTGCTAGCGATCCGGGTTATCTCCCAATTGAGCCAAGTCTTTCAGGTGGAAATACCTTTGAACAGCTTGTTTGAGTTTCCTACCGTGGCTGAGCAGGCTCAAGCGATCGCACAGATTCAAACTCCACAGAGGGAAGATCGGCAGGCTTTTACCCCACTGCCACTAATCATACCTGTGCCCGATCAGCGGAATGTACCTTTTTCACTGACTGACGTCCAGCAGGCTTACTGGATTGGTCGCAGTAGCGCTTTCGAGTTGGGAAATGTAGCAACCCATGCCTACTTGGAAATTGAAAGTGTTGGTTTGGATCTGGAACGGTTGAACAAGTCCTGGCAGCGACTCATCGAACGTCACGACATGCTACGATCTGTAGTACTACCAGATGGACAGCAACAAATATTACAGCAAGTACCGCAATACCAGATTGCGGTCTTAGACCTACGTATACAGAACCCAGAAGCGATCGCATCCCAGTTAGCCACTATTCGCCAGTCTATGTCTCACCAGGTGCTAGCAGCTGACCAGTGGCCTTTATTCGAGCTGAGAGCTTCTATTTTAGACGACCAGCACGTTCGACTTCATTTCAGTATTGACGCCTTGATCGTCGATAACTGGAGTTTAGAGATTCTACGACGAGAAATCTCTCAAATCTACCAAAATCCTGAGGCGATGCTTGCTCCTCTCGAACTCTCATTCCGGGACTATGTTTTAGCCGAAATTGCCTTAAGAAACTCAGAACTTTACCAGTGTTCCAGAGATTATTGGTTTAGCCGTCTCCCCAAATTGCCACCTGGACCGGAGTTACCCCTTGCCAAGAATCCTGGCTCTGTGACACAGCCTCACTTTGTGCGCCGGAGTGCCAGTTTGGAGCCAACAACTTGGCTACAGTTGAAAAATCGGGCTGCTCAGTTAGGATTAACTCCTTCTGGCGTTTTGCTAGCTGCTTTTGCTGAAGTTCTGAGTATTTGGAGCAAAACCCCTCATTTTACCCTTAATCTGACATTATTCAATCGTTTGCCGCTACATCCTCAAGTGAACGACCTTGTAGGAGATTTTACCTCGTTGACCTTGTTAGTGGTAGATAAATCGATTAAAGAATCGTTCAAATTATCGGCTCAACGTTTGCAGAAGCAGTTGTGGGAAGACTTAGAACATCGTTATATCAGTGGTGTCGAAGTTTTACGGGAACTAACCCGAACACAAGGCGGGGCGACAAGGGTTACCATACCGGTGGTGTTCACTAGTACATTGACTCAGCGAACTCCAGATCGGGATTCCTCCGAGTTGGTCAAGTTAGGAGAAGTCGTTTATAGCATCAGCCAGACCTCCCAAGTTTGGCTAGATCATCAAGTTTCTGAGGAAAATGGGGCTTTGGTCCTTGTTTGGGATGCGGTAGAGGAACTTTTCCCTGAAGGTCTTTTGGACGATATGTTTGGTGCTTATTGTCGCCTTCTTGATTCCTTAGCTACCCAGGAAGAGGTTTGGCAAGAAACAGCACAACAGCTGGTGCCCCAAGCACAGATGGAACAGCGAGCGATCGTCAATGCTACTGAGAAACCTGTTTCAGAAGGGATGCTCCACACCTTATTTGCAGCGCAAGTGCTACAGTGCCCTCATCAAGCTGCTATAATGGCGGGCGATCGCACTCTGACCTATAAAGAATTATACTGTCACGCCAATCAGGTGGCTCATCGACTACGACAACTGGGCGCACGTCCTAACCAATTGGTAGCTGTGGTCATGGAAAAAGGTTGGGAGCAAGTCGTAGCTGTCCTGGGAATTTTGACTGCTGGCTCTGCTTATGTACCTATCGACCCAGATTTCCCTCAAGAGCGCCGATGGCATATAATAAAACAAGGAGAAGTGCAGTTAGTGTTGACCCAGTCTAGGCTCGACACCACTTTAGAATGGCCAGAAAGTGTCCAGCGCCTTAGCGTGGACAGTCTAGAACTAGAAAATGATTATAACGAGTGCTTAGAGCCAGTACAGATACCAGACGACTTAGCTTATGTCATCTACACCTCCGGTTCTACTGGTTCGCCTAAGGGGGTAATGATTAACCATCGTGGTGCAGTTAACACTATTCTTGACGTTAACCAACGCTTTAGTGTTGGTGCGAATGATCGAGTCTTAGCCTTATCTTCCCTCAGCTTTGACTTGTCAGTTTATGATATCTTTGGCACTCTAGCTGCTGGTGGAACAATTGTTATCCCCAAAACCACGACTATCAAAGATCCAGCCCACTGGCTAGATCTGATTCGCCTTCTTCAAGTCACTATTTGGAACTCAGTGCCTGTTTTTATGCAAATGCTGGTAGAGTACGTAGCAGAGCGACCTAATAAGCTACCTAACACTACACTGCGTTTGATCCTACTGAGTGGTGATTGCCTCCCATTGAGCTTACCAAAGCAAATTAAGGCATTGTGGGAAGATCTACAAGTCGTTAGCCTAGGAGGAGCGACTGAGGCTTCTATCTGGTCTATCTTCTACCCAATTGCGGCAGTTGATCCATCCTGGAAGAGTATTCCTTATGGTCAACCGTTGACAAATCAGCGTTTTTATGTACTCAATGAGTTACTGAAATCTTGCCCAGTCTGGGTGCCAGGAAAACTTTATATTGGTGGGACAGGTTTAGCACAGGGATACTGGCGGGATGATGAAAAAACCGCCGCCAGCTTCATCATTCATCCTCAAACTCAGGAGCGATTGTATAAAACTGGTGACTTGGGGCGGTACTTGCTAGATGGCAATATTGAGTTTCTTGGACGAGAGGATTTTCAGGTGAAAGTCAATGGTTACCGCATAGAACTGGGTGAGATTGAAGTTACCCTGCAACAGCATCCTGCGGTTAAGGAAGTGGTAGTTAGTACCGTTGGATCACGAGAGAATCAGCAACTGGTGGCTTATGTAGTTCCTAACCAAGAACTATTCCCCATTAATCAAAAGCTGGTTGAAGCTTATGAACCCCGTCAACTTGAAGGAGTTTTGCTTGATCCTGTAGAACGCATTGAATTTAAACTTAAGCAATCGGGATTACAAGAGTTTCAACCAACTCAACCCAGTATTCAGTTACTTAAACCCGAGTTTGATGAAGTCCTAACCCAAGCATATTTGCGGCGTCAGAGCTATCGGCAGTTTCTAGATGAACCTATTTCCCTAGAAAAGTTCAGCCAGTTTTTAAGCTGCTTGCTACAGATGAAGTTAGACAGCTATCCTTTACCTAAATATCGCTATCCTTCTGCTGGCAATCTTTATCCTGTACAGACATATTTGTATATCAAACCCAACCGAGTGCAAGGATTAGAAGCTGGCATCTACTATTACCATCCTGCTAACCACTGTTTGGTATTAGTCAGTACAGGTATTGAGGTTAAGGGCAGTTTCTATGGAGGAAATCAGTTAATTTTTGAGCAATCGGCCTTTTCACTATTTTTGATTGGGCGACTGAGTGCAATTACTCCCATGTATGGGGAATTGGCAATAGACTTTTGTCTGCTAGAAGCTGGTTACATCGGTCAGTTGCTAATGAACACTGCACCCGAACAAGCAATGGGACTCTGTCCCATTGGCTACCTCGGCTTTGAAGAACTAAGAGATTGGTTTAAGCTGGAATCAAGTCAGGTCATGCTTCATAGCTTTGTAGGCGGGGAAATAGACTTGGCTTTAACCAAGCAGTGGGTGTACCCCCAAACTGCTCAAAAGCCAGACTCAATTGCTGATGAGTTACGCAAATTTGTGCAGCAGAAGCTATCTTATTATATGCTACCTTCTGTGTATGTACTCCTCAATGTCTTGCCACTGACCTCCAACGGTAAGGTAGACCGAAAGGCGCTGCCAGTGCCTAATCTGGTCAGGAATGAGCTAAAAGAAGACTTTGTTGCACCCCGCACCCCTACGGAGGAAATCCTAGCCGCCTTTTTTGCTGAGATCTTGGCTCTAGGAGAAATAGGAATATACGACAACTTCTTTGAACTGGGGGGCGATTCTCTGTTAGCCACAAAATTAATTACCCGATCGCGCGCAGCATTCCAGATGGATTTACCTTTGCGAAGCTTGTTTGAAAAACCTACCGTGGCTGGTTTGGCGAATTGCATTGAGGCGTTCCGCATAACAGCGTCAGAACTGCAATCAATCGCCGATATTACTATAAGTGATCGCGAGCAAGGAAAATTATGAAAACCATTGAGGAGTTTTTGTCTGATCTTAACAGCTTAGATATAAAAATCTGGAATGATGATCACCAATTATGCTACGATGCTCCTCAAGGAACGCTAACACCTGTTCTGCGTTCTGAGTTGATTGAGCGCAAACAAGAAATCCTCGCATTTTTGCACCAGGCTAATCTAGCATCAAGTTACACACTCAAGTCTATTCCCGAATTTCCACGTCGGGGAAACCTACCTCTGTCATTTGCCCAACAACGGCTTTGGTTTCTCAATCAGTGGCAACCTGATAGCTCTTTCTACAACGAGTCTATTGCCTTTAGCCTCCAAGGCTCACTTAACATAGCCGCATTAACACAGAGTCTCAACGAAATTGTCCGCCGCCACGAAGCCTTACGGACAAACTTTGTATCAGTAGACGGACAACCCAGCCAGATAATTGCTTCCTCCTTGACCTTGATTTTGCCAGTGGTAAACCTGCAAGATTTACCAGAAATTGAGTGCGAAGCCGAAGCTGAACGGCTGATTGCTGGGTTGCTTGAGCGACCTTTCAATCTAGCTGAAGATCCATTGCTGCACATGACTCTTCTCCAGTTCAGCGAAACCAAATATGTGATGCTGTTGACAATGCACCACATTGTCTGCGATGGCTGGTCGATGGGAATCTTCTTCCAAGAGTTGGTAGCATTTTACGAAGCCTTCTGTAATGGAAAACCCTCACCACTGCCAAAGCTGCCTATTCAGTATGGTGATTTTGCCATCTGGCAACACCAGTGGCTGCAAGGAGAAGTTTTGGCAAATCAGCTGACCTACTGGCGGCTGCAACTGCATAGCCATCCCCCGGCGCTAAATTTGCCAACTGACCATTCCCGCCCAGCCGTACAGAGCTTCCACGGTGCAACTCAATCTTTTTACCTACCAATAGATGTCATGGAAGCGCTTAAAGCGTTGAGTTGTCAGGAAAAGGGGACTCTATTTATGACCCTGCTAGCAGCGTTTCAGACATTACTGCATCGCTATAGTGGACAAAATGACATTCTGGTGGGATCGCCGATCGCTAACCGTAATCAGTCAGAAACAGAAGGGCTTATTGGCTTTTTTGTCAATACTCTGGTACTAAGGATTTATCTTGGAGGCAACCCCAGTTTTCGAGAACTCCTGGGTCGAGTGCGTGAGGTGACGCTGGAAGCATATGCCCACCAGGATTTACCTTTTGAAAAGCTGGTGGAAGAACTGCAACCAGAGCGAAATCTTAGCCATCATCCACTTTTCCAGGTAATGTTTGTCCTGCAAAATGCCCCCAGTCTGGATATGAAATTACCCAGTCTGAGTTTGAGTTTCCTCAAGCTGGAAAACCAGACTGCAAAGTTTGATTTGAGTCTATCGATGCAAGAAACTTCTTCAGGGTTGAAGGGGGAGTTCGAGTACAATACAGATTTGTTTGAAACTGCTACTATCAGCCGGATGATCGGGCATTTCCAGAACTTGTTACAGAGCATTGTTGCTAATCCAGAGCAGCATCTCTGTGACTTGTGCTTGTTGAGTGTGACCGAACGGCAGCAGTTAGTGGTGGAATGGAATAACACCCAAACTGACTATCCTCAAGAGCAGTTTATTCATCAGTTGTTTGAAAGTTCTGTAGAGCGATCACCTAATGCCGTTGCTGTCGTTTTTGAAGACAAGCAACTGACTTATCGAGAGTTAAACCATCAAGCGAACAAAATCGCCCACTATCTCCAGTCTTTAGGTGTAGGGCCAGAAATACTTGTGGGAATCTGCATGGAGCGCTCGCTCTTAATGGTAGTAGGGATTTTGGGAATCCTAAAAGCAGGCGGGGCATATGTGCCATTAGATCCATCTTATCCGCAGCAACGGTTAGCTTTGATGTTAGCCGATGCGAAACCTCTGGTGCTGCTGACTCAAGCGCGATTAGTCACGGGACTGCCACAACATGGGGCACAGTTAGTGTGCTTAGATACCGACTGGGAGGCGAATACTTTTGGCTGTGCAAAGCAATACCCACAGGATAATCTAGTCAACAATGTAACAGCCAAAAATCTAGCGTATGTAATTTTTACATCCGGTTCTACAGGTACACCCAAAGGAGTAGCGATCACACTCCAAGCTTTGGTGAACCACAGTACTGCGGTTGCCAAAGCTTACCAACTTCAAGCAGATGATCGCATTCTCCAATTTGCTTCTATTAGCTTTGATGTTGCAGTAGAAGAGCTGTTTTCTTCTTGGTTAAGCGGCTCAACTGTTGTTATACGCCCCGATCAGGCACTAGTTATGACCAACTTCCAGCAATTTATAAAGCAGGAAAAACTAACTGTCCTGAATCTACCAACTGCATACTGGCATGAGTGGGTGTCCTACCTTGTTCAACAAGAGGTATCATTACTAACCACGCTTCGCTTAGTGATTGTCGGAACCGAGTCAGTTTTACCGGAAAAACTTGTCCTCTGGCAGAAACTCGTAGACCATTTGTGCGAGAAACCGCCCTTCGGACATCTACGCATCCGTTGGCTCAATGCTTACGGCCCGACCGAGACAACTGTTGGGGCAACAATCTATGAACCAGTTAGGCAAGAAAACCAACAACTTGCTCGTGTGCCCATTGGTCATCCGATCACCAACACGCAGGTCTATTTGCTAGATCAATATTTGAACCCTACGCCTATCGGTATACCAGGGGAATTGTATATTGGTGGTATTAGTCTAGCCAGGGGCTATCTTAACCGATCCGACTTGACCGCCGAGAAGTTTATTCCCAACCCTTTTAGCAAGAAAGTGGGTACGCAACTGTACCGGACCGGCGACTGGGCACGCTATTTACCCGATGGAGAAATTGAATATTTAGGGCGAATTGACCAGCAAGTAAAAGTACGGGGGTTCCGCGTTGAATTGGAGGAGATTAAAGCAGTACTGGCTAAACACCTTGGCGTGCGGGAAACTGTGGTGCTGGACAAGGAAACTCAAGCTGGAAATAAGCAGTTGGTTGCATATGTTGTTTCTCATAGTGATCGCACCCTAACAATCGATGAACTACGCGACTTCCTGAAGCTACATCTACCTGACTATATGATACCGTCGGTCTTAGTGCTGCTTGATGCAATGCCGTTGATGCCAAATGGCAAAGTAGATCGTCGGGCGCTACCGACACTTGACAACAGCAGACTCAAGCTAGAGAAAGATTTCCTTGCACCCCGCGATCCCTTGGAACTTCAACTTACGCAAATTTGGGAGGAAATTTTAGATGTCCTTCCTGTGGGAGTACAGGATAACTTCTTTGAGATTGGAGGGCATTCGCTTTTAGCTGTACGCCTCATAGCTCAAATTCAGAAGCAGTTTGGATACAACTTGCCTCTATCTACTCTTTTTCAGGGAACCACTATTGAAAAATTGGCAACTATCCTACGTCAACAGACTCATTCCCAGCCGTCCTCTCCCTTAGTAGCAATTCAACCTAGCGGTTCCAAGCCACCTTTGTTTTTTGTTCATCCAGTAGGTGGGAATGTTCTTTGCTACTACCAATTAGCACTTCATCTGGGAGCAGATCAACCATTTTATGGATTACAATCACTAGGTCTTAATGGGGAATCGCAGCCTTACACCAGAATCGAAGATATGGCTTATCACTACATAAAAGCGTTACGCGCCGTTCAAGCCGAAGGACCATACTTTTTAGGAGGTTGGTCGATGGGTGGTGTAGTGGCTTTTGAAATAGCTCAACAATTACACAAGCAAGGTTATAAAGTTAACCTGCTTGCTTTGCTAGACAGTTTAGCACCAGTTGAGAGCAACAAAACTACAGATTATGAATATGACAATGCCAAACTATTAGCCAATTTCGCTCAAGATATGGCTGGCTCTACAGGGAAAAGTTTGTCAGTTTTTGATGACAAGCTTAAACAGTTAGATATAGATGAGCAACTGAATCATTTCTTGGAACAAGCGAAGATAGCTAATTTCGTACCTCCAGATATTGGAAAGCAACAGCTTCACTATCTTGTGCAGGTTTTCAAAAGCAACATCCAAGCCGTGTTGAACTATGTACCGCAAGTTTATCCAAATCGAATCATCCTCTTCCAAGCCAGCAATATTGGTGAGCTTAGTAATCCAACCTTAGGTTGGGATGAACTTTCCTCTAAACCAGTAGAACTTATTTATGTTCCAAGTGAACATTACACGATGCTGAGCTTACCTCATGTCCAATTATTAAAAGAACAATTGAAATTGTATCTTGATTAATTTTACGAAATCGAACTTATCCTTGAATATTGGGGCGAGATTAAAGCAGCTAAGTATAAATTCATGGGAAGATTTGGGTATAAATTTTGCCATAATATAGTGAAAACTCTTTTGACAAAGGCAACTTGTCTTATCCGGTGAGCATCCCTAGACCTACAGAAACCATAACCTGATTTTACAACAATAGAATAACAGGACAGGAAGTATGCGGATAAAAATTGTCGTATTGGCATCACCCGGAGGCACCCGAGCTTACGTCGCCCTCGGGCTGGAATTGAAACGATTTGGTCATGCAGTACAACTAGCGACTGTTTCTTCTATGCAAGAGTTCGTTAGCAGTTGCGGATTGGACTTTGTGCCTGTGGACTGTAATAACTTTAAAAAGATAAGTCCATTAATACCTTTCGGCAACAATCCCTTCAATTTGATGCGTGATTTGGGCAATCGGCTACGACCAGTCAACGAGAGTCTGCTTCCTGTACTCTGGCAAATTTGCCAAGATGCAGACGCAATTGTTTTTAACCCAGACACATTTGCCTGCTACGATATAGCTGAAAAACTTGGTATACCTTGCTACGCAGCCTGTGAGAACCCCCGCCATCAAACACGTATTTTACCTCATCTTCTTTTTCCTCACATACACACACCAACTGTTCCGCGTTTAGAAGAGATTTACAACTGGCTGACTTACTCGTTGTTTGATCAACTCATCTGGCAATCTATTCGACAACCAATTAACCAATGGCGACAAGAAACCCTGCACTTACCTCCTCTTCGCCCCAGATCAGGTGTGTTGACGCGAATGCAGCAACAAAAAGTACCATTTCTTTACAGCTGTAGTCCTTCTTTTCTCCCTAAACCGAATGACTGGCCTGACTGGGCGTATGTCGCTGGCTACTGGTTTCTTGAGCGTCCGTCGAACTGGCAACCGCCTAACGATCTAGTAGACTTTTTAGCGGCTGGATCACCGCCAATTTATCTTGAAAGTTGGCATGAGAAAATAGGAGTAGAGACAGTTCGCAAAGTGCTATCTCAGACAGGATTACGAGCAATTGTGCGAACCGTCACAGGTGGGCTTCGTGATGCCCATTTTCCAGAAGATGAGATATTTACGATCCAATCGGTGCCCCACGATTGGCTGTTTCCGCAAATGGCAGTGGTGGTGCATCACGGTGGTCATGGTACAACGTTGAATGGTATACGTGCTGGCGTTCCTACAGTTACTATGCCTTACAATGGCGACCAGTTTCTCTTTGCGCGTAGAGTCGCGGAGTTAGGTTTAGGTCCACCGCCGATTGTACAAGAACAGCCTTCAGCAGAGAAACTAGTCGCGGCTATTCAAACTGCCATCAACGATACAACAATGCGATCGCGTGCTGCGGCGATGAGCAAACAAATTCAGGCAGAGGAAGGAGTAGCAAGAGCAGTCGAAGCCTTTCACAGGCATCTACCACCCAACTGGCAACAGCACAATATCCCAGCCAAATCTATCCATTAAGGTTATGTACTAAATGCAAGTACATACATGCTGTAGCAATTTGCTTATTGATGATGGGTTGTACCGATTATACTTTTGTTCGCCAACACACAAATCTACATTCTATGATTATTGACGCGCGAACTATAGCAGAAGACACTGTTGTCGATAGTAACATTTGCATTGTGGGATCTGGGGCAGCAGGAATTACTGCAATTGGCATCCAGGTACTTTGGCGAGGCTGGTTAAAATTGCATGACCTCTGTGTTCGCGTAGCGTCTCGTAGAGGGTTTGCAGCTAGCTAGAGGGACTTAACGGGAAAAGTCAGTTTTTACAACTGTTAAGACAAATTTTTCAAGGAATGTTTGACAAGCTGTCTTTTGACACAGACTGCTTATCTGGTATTTATTAAAACTTAAATCTAAATCTGATTTTATCCCACATTCCGCACCGTAAACGACAAAGCGTTCGCCAGTTGCGGTGGACAGGTTCCCCGGCATCAACGTTCGCGTAGCAGACGCACCAGAAGAAGGAGCGTCCCATGAAGGGTA
>JAQYWP010000135.1 GCA_029379285.1 Rhizonema sp. PD38 | reverse complement strand
TCTTCTTTGATTTGTCAAGTTCGGATTATACAAAATTAGATGAGCTTACCCTGCTCAGAAAATAGTTAAAGTTAAATTTTCAGAAGGATAAATAGTCAGTATATTTTTTCTTTTCATAGCTTAACCTACATGAACTCAACTTTTCTACACAATATTTTACCAATTATTATCAAACCGGAAAAATCAGAAATTCTACTGAGATTTTGTTTGCTATTTCTGCCAGCGATGCATTCCTCAAACATCCTGTAAAAACTTTTCTTCTGTGAATCTACAATATCACCCTCCAGGCTAACGCTATTTCCCCGACGCCTTAAGGATACTACAGTTGTTGTTTTCATCAGGTGCATATTCATGCTCGAATTCCTATAAACAGGTTATTAGTAGTTTGAATGAGAAGAGTAAACTTCCACTTCCTAGGAATACTTTTGACCATTGATAAATCATCTACGAAACTCTCGCTATCTAAAACAACAATAAAATTTCTGTTCTAGAAAATACTTTGTTCACATATTTTACCCACCTATTGCAGCAGATGCTCCATTTTTTTTCTAACTGTGAAAAAAATTGCCAGTAAACACCACGACTTTTTCCGACAGAAAAGTGCATGTGGAGCTGTCAAAGAAGTTAATACTCTACTTAGCACTCAAAGCTGTTCTAACGATCAGGTAAATCAAGTTATCGATGAGGCGATCGCTATCCACAAGCAGAATATTCCCACCATGCAGCATTTTCTGAGAAATCACAAAATGCACTAGCGTTCCGACGAAAATTTGTGCTGTTGCTTCTGGATCAAGAAGCCTAAGTTCAGCTCGAGACGCGAGATATTGACCGAGAAGCTCAATAATTAGTTTATCAATGTTTTGACTAAAAACTCGTGCTAATTCTGGAAAGCGCCCAGACTCTCCAATGATCAGTCGGATAAAAGCAAGAAGTTGCTGATCTTGTAAGATTGTGTCCAGCATTTTTTTAGCGATATGTTTGAGGATAACGCTTGGTTCCCCTTGAAGCGACTGAGGATCTTGGGAACTAAATATCGCTCGATACTTTTCTTGTGCTAATTGCTGGATGAGTGCAGTGAATAATCCCTCCTTATCTTGAAAGTAGTTGTAGAGGGTTGGCTTAGAAACTCCTGCTGCTGCCGCAATCCGATCCATGCTTGTGGCAGCATATCCATGTGCCGTGAACTCCTGCATTGCCCCCGCTAAAATTGCCTCTGCCTTGTCTGAGGCTCTTTGCCGAGCCAAATCATTGGTTTTTGTCAGTTTCATTTCTGTTGATGCCAAGCTCATTCGTGATCATTATTTTACTAAACCATTCTGTTAATTACTAAACTGTTTAGTTAAAATACTAGTGAATTTATTCATAAATTTTAAATAATTACACCATGAAAACGAATAATAACGTACGTATGAATGAAAAGATCGTCCTCATCACTGGTGCTAACAGTGGTATTGGATTAGTAACAGCTAGTCATCTCGCGGAACAGGGTGCAGGCGTTGTCTTAGTCTGTCGAAATTCAGATCGCGGGGCAACCGCTCTAAAGAATATTGCCAGAGTTGCGACAGGTATTGCACCAACTCTCTTAGTTGCCGATTTATCATCGCAGGCGTCAATTCGCTCCCTTGCAAATGACGTTCATACACAGTTTGACAGAATTGATGTGCTGGTAAATAACGCTGGTGCTGTCTTCGCGCAACGCGAATTGACTGTAGATGGGATTGAGAAGACATTTGCAACCAATCATCTCGCGCCTTTCCTACTAACGAACTTGCTACTTGATCGCATTCAGACGGCACCGTCTGGACGCATCCTCCTTGTTTCCTCAAAAGTTCATAATAATGCCCGAATTGACTTTAACGATCTTCAGAACGAGCGCCGATACAGCGCAATCCGTGCGTATGAGCAAACAAAGTTGGAGAATATTCTCTTCACCTACGCATTGGCAAAGCGCCTTGCTGACACGAATGTAACGGTGAACTGCCTTGCACCGGGATTGGTTGCAAGTAACTTTGGACGTAACGCAGGGGGCTTCATCAGTATCATGAGTCGATTACTGACACCATTCTCACTTACGCCTGAAGAGGGAGCGAGAACATCGATATACCTCGCGTCATCCCCAGAAGTGGCAGGCGTGACAGGTAAGTATTTTTTCAAATGCCATGAAGAACCCTCCTCACCAAGTTCATACGATAGTGAAAGTACACAGCAGCTTTGGAAAGTAAGCGAAAACCTAACGAGACTTGGGGAAGATACACCATCCTTGCTTTAAGCGAAAACATCTCTCTACAATTAGTTTTGCGGTTCTCAACTTAGTATTTTGTAGGATGGACAATGCCCCTTAATAGCTCAAACCTTCTTTGTAAAACAATGAACCGATTCTCTCTAGTCACCTGTCTCCTTGAGGTTTTCAGATGAAGCTACCACAAAAATTAATGCTACTGGGTTCAGGAGAACTCGGTAAAGAATTTGTTATTGCTGCTCAACGTCTTGGTAATTATGTAATTGCTGTTGATCGCTATGCCAATGCTCCGGCTATGCAAGTTGCTGATTGTTGTGATGTCATTTCTATGCTGAGTGCTGATGATTTAGAGACTATTGTTACTAAGCATCAGCCAGACTTTATTATACCGGAAATAGAAGCAATTAGAACCGAAAAACTTCTGGAATTTGAGCAAAAAGGCTTCACTGTCATCCCAACTGCGGCAGCAACTAACTATACAATGAACCGTGATAGAATAAGAAATCTTGCTCATGACAAGTTAGGCATTCGCACTGCTAAATATGCTTATGCGATCGCCCTAGAAGAGTTGATTGCTGTTTCTCTTGAAATCGGGTTTCCCAATGTTGTCAAACCTGTGATGTCATCTTCAGGCAAAGGGCAATCTGTTGTCAAAGACAAGAGTGAAGTTGAAAAGGCATGGTTGTATGCGATCGCCAATTCCAGAGGTGATAGCCAAAAGGTGATAGTCGAAGAGTTTATTGATTTTGAGATTGAGATTACTTTACTGACAATTAAGCAGTGGAATGCACCAACAATTTTCTGTTCTCCGATTGGTCATCGTCAAGAAAGAGGAGATTATCAAGAATCTTGGCAACCCGCAGAAATTCCCGAAAAGATGATTGAGTCAGCACAGACAATAGCCAAAAAAATCACAGATGCACTAGGAGGAGCGGGAATATTTGGGGTTGAGTTTTTTATTACCAAAGATGAAGTGATTTTCTCCGAAGTTTCCCCTAGACCTCATGACACGGGAATGGTAACATTAATCTCGCAAAATCTCAACGAATTTGAACTACACCTCAGAGCAATTCTCGGGTTACCCATTCCGCATATACAACAGTTAGGTACTGCTGCCAGTGCTGTCATTTTAGCTACAGAACATTCAGATAGTGTCACATTTACAGGTGTAGCTGAGGCACTTTCAGAGAAAGATGTAGATATCCGCCTATTCGGGAAACCTAATGCCCATCCTTATCGGCGAATGGGAGTGGCTTTAGCTAAAGGAAATAACATTCAACAAGCGAGGGAAAAGGCAACAAAAGCAGCAAGTCAGATTAAGTTGGTTAATTATTCGTAGTTGTGCTGTTGTCTCAGTAGCTATTTAATTTTAGATTGGATTTTACTTAGCTTTATCTAAGCAGTACTGAGCTTCTGTTTACTCGATTAATTCTCCTGCTTGTTGCAAGACTTGTTTGTACAGAGTACTGCTCACCCAATATTGAGCAGTAACTATCATAGCATCCAACAAAGGTTGAAGTCGTATAATTATCTTTCTATTTTTTGCCAACAAAAGAATACCTAAAGTACCAATTACTTGTAATCCTAAACTTTGAGCTACTTGGCGTGCTTCACGTTCGTCTAACAGTATTCGCTTTTCACCAGTGTCTAATGCTAAAGCGATCGCTTCCCGTTCACCATTATCTAACTCTGATGGTATGCTGTGCGCTATTGTTGAAACTGAACGAATTTGTAACCAACTGGACGTAATAGCTTGCAACACAAATTCTGAGCCGGGAAATCCTGCAACAGTTGTTTCGTCATAGACAGCTTGGGGAATAATAATTTTCCCAAATACAGCTTCCAAGATATCAAGGCGATTGATAGCAGCAAAATTGATTAGAGGTGTCGCATTACAAATAACTGTCACGATTTCTAATTTCTAAAAACCTGATTCAATGATCTTAATATCTTCGGCTAAATCCATTTCATTATAATGACGTTCTATTCTGTGTTGTCCCAACAGTTGTTGAAATTCCCATACAGATAAGTTAGCTAGCTGGCGTGCTTGAGCAAAGGTAAAAATATTCTGTGCATATAACTGTAAGGCTAATTCCTGACGGATAGCATATTCACCCTGATTTAACGAATCAGGTGATATTTGCAAGTTTAATGGCTGAATATATTGAATCATCACGCTTAGCATCGGATTGCAAGTGTTTTTCCATTGTAGCAACTGCCGCACGCATTCTATTTAGGCGGAACGTGAGTAATCCCTACTTCTTCAACACAGGTGTCAAATGTTCTGTGATTCCATCTAACTGAATTACATTGCACCCGAGCTTGTAAGCAAATTCAACAGATTCTCCAGACGAGAGCGCACTGTAAAAGCCTGTTGCAAATTTAATTGCCGCTTGATCGCCAATTGCCTTACTCATGCCAATCACATAGGGGATATGTTGGGCTAGAGCACTCGCCTGTTCCTCTGAGTAACAGGCATTAAGGACAACACATTCAATATCAGTTGCAAACAACTTGAACAGGTTTGCCAACGCAGCAGTTTCCACTAACTGAACGTTTCCGGCTTCATCCTCAAGTACTAAACCATTATTACCTGAACCATGACCGCTAAAATGAACACAAATCTAGAACTTACACATTGACAAATTAGACAAACAATGCTGCTAGAGAAATCAGGAAAAAACAGGCGATCGCTACTCCCGAACCGCGCTCATGAATACCTAATTTAATGAATTGCACACGCACGCGCTCGAACGCTCTTGTAAGTTAAAATTAAAATAGGTACTCTTAAACCGGAACGGGAGTAATAGCTAAGCTGCTAACTTACGGCGCAAATTATCCAAAGCAGTACAGGCGCTAAGATGACGAATTAAAGATCGACCTCGGGCTGTACCGAAGCGATACTCAAAACTTTTCACTTCATGAGGTCCAGCTAAACCAATATAGACTAAACCGACTGGCTTCGTCTCCGTACCACCATTTGGTCCGGCAATACCAGTGATACTCAGTCCCCAAGTTGTTCCCAGACGCGATCGCACTCCTGCTGCCATTTGTTCTGCCACAATAGAACTAACCGCCCCAAACTTTGCCAAGTCTTCTGGATTCACCCCCAACAGCCCAATTTTCACTGAATTGTCATACGAAATAACTCCACCCCAGAAGTAACTGGAACTACCAGAACTCTCCGTTAACATCTGCCCCAATCGACCACCGGTACAGGATTCGGCAACCGAAAGAGTTTGTCCTGCTGCCAGTAACAGCTGACCGACTACTGAGGCTAGAGTGTCATCATCGGCACCGTAATAATCTAAGCCTGCAATGTCTTGGAGTTGTTTCTCGACTGGCGTAATTAAATCTTGTGCTGCCGCTTCATTTGCCGCTTTAGCAGAAACTCGTAATTTAACTTCTCCCTTACTGGCATAAGGTGCTACCGTTGGGTTAGGCATGTTGAGATAAGCAGCAACTTTTTCCGCCAATGCCGACTCAGCAATCCCCCAAAACTTTAACATCCGACTGTAAATAATTTCTTTACCCCAACCTTGATTTTTCAAGTAAGGTACAGCCGTGTCTTCCCACATCCGGTGCATTTCACTTGGTACCCCAGGAAAAGTGAAAATTGTTAATCCTGTATGGGGTTGCCAAATAATGCCGGGTGCGGTGCCTGTAAAGTTAGGTAAAATTTCTGCTCCTTGGGGGATCAAAGCTTGCTTGCGGTTGCTTGGAGTCATTACTCGTCCCCGAAGAGCATATTTCTGAGAAATATCTTCGATAATTTCCGGACGTTCTACTAGGGGGGCACCAAAAAAGTCGGCGATCGTTTCACAGGTAAGATCGTCTGGTGTCGGACCAAGCCCACCAGTGAATATCAGAATTTGCGCTCTTCGACAAGCAATTTCAATGACTTGTTTGAGCCGAGTGGGATTATCTCCTACCACTGTTTGATAAAAGTGAGGAATACCCAATCTAGCTAATTGCTGCGCTAAAAATTGAGCATTACTATTAAGAATATCTCCCAACAGCATTTCTGTACCAACACAAATAATTTCTGCACTCATAATAAATAGCTTTTAGTGATCAGCAGTTAGCGGTGAGCCTTTTCCGGCAATACCGCTAATCCATAGACTACAGCTTTTATGCGCTCAAGCTAAATGCTTTGAGCTATTGTTGTCTTGAGTTTTTCCAAACTTGCCAACAAGTGCAGCTTAGCAGTGAGGTGGCACCGCAGGCGTAAGTAATACCACTGGGTATACCAGCAACAGCTAATGCCAAACTCCCAACCCACAGGGTTAAAGAGTAAATAAATAAAACAGTCAGTCTATGAGATAAACCCGCGTGTAACAATCTATGATGGAGATGACTTTTATCAGCAATAAATGGTGATTTACCACGCCGAAGTCGTGTCAAAATCACTGCTGACATATCGACAATTGGTACTGCTAAAATGAGATAAGGTAATAATACTGCAGTGACAGCAGGTGTTTTCACAAGTCCAATAATACCGACTGCCGCTAGGGTGAAACCCATATAATAAGACCCGCCATCTCCCATAAAGATTTGGGCAGGGTTGAAATTATAGCGGAGAAATCCTAAAGACGCACCCCCAAGTGCAGCCGCAATTAATGCTGCTGCTGGTTGGTGCATATACAAAGCAACAAAGAGCATAACGACAGAGGCGATTCCAGACACCCCGGCAGCTAAGCCATCCAAACCGTCAATCCAGTTAATCGCATTCACCATCCCTACCAGCCAAATGACTGTGATCGGCATCGAGAGCCAATTTAGATCAACCATCCCCATTGTCGGAATGCTCAAAAATTCTATGCTTACGCCTGCTTTCCATGCACCAATGGCAACAACAATTTGCAAAAAGAGGCGCAAGAATGATGACAAATTTAACAAATCGTCGGCTAAACCGATCAGGAAAAAGCCAACACCGCCTAAGATGACACCCCAAATTTGCCATTCTTTTTCCGGCGACAAATGTCCAAATCCGCCTAACCACCAAACAATTATTAGGGAAATGTTAGTACCTGTGAAGATAGAAACTCCTCCCAGACGCACCATCGGGCGTTGATGGACTTTTCTGTCTCCTGGTTTATCTAACCGTCCACTTTTAATGCCAATATTCCTGACATCGGGTATTGTCCAGAGAACGACGACAGCGGCAACGAGGAAAGCAATCAGATGATAAATCTGAGCAGGCATCTGTATGTTCAATGAGTAGGTTTCCAGACAAAAATACGTCAAGGTATTCTGTCTACCTATATTTACTACAAATCAGACACCTATCAGCAGGACGATTTTAATATTAGTAGGGGCGGGTTTAAGAGAAATAACACTCAACTAGACGCAGGATATCGTTAAACCCGCCCCTACTCCTCAATCTAATTTCAAGCAAGCGCTGGAACAAAACTCTCCAGATGCGAGTACAAGGGGAAGCGATCGCATAACGCCGCTACCCGTCGCCGACAATCTTCGGCGACTTCGGAAGAGTCGGGATCTAACAGGCGATCAGCAATAATATTCCCAATCTCTGTAAATTCCGTCGCTCCCATACCCCTTGTAGTCATTGCTGGGGAACCCAACCTCAAACCACTAGTGACAAATGGCGACTCTGGATCGAAGGGAACCGTGTTTTTGTTAGCGGTAATATGGATTTCACTCACCAACCGATCTGCAAGCTTGCCTGTCATACCAATAGACCGTAAATCTACTAGCATTAAATGATTATCTGTGCCATTTGAGACTATTTTCAAGCCTCTATTTTGTAATTGATTTGCTAAGGCACGAGCATTCTCAATGACTTGGGCAGAGTAGACTTTGAAATCAGGCTTCAAAGCTTCCCCAAAAGCAACTGCTTTACCAGCAATGACATGTTCCAAAGGTCCACCTTGAGTACCGGGAAAAACAGATTTATCCAGTTTCTTTCCTAACTCAGCATCGCGAGTCAAGATTAAACCACCCCTTGGACCACGTAGAGTTTTGTGCGTAGTTGTCGTTACTACGTCACAATAGGGGATAGGATCGGGATGAAGACCACTGGCAACCAAACCAGCAATATGAGCAATATCTGCCAGCAAATATGCACCTACTTCATCAGCTATACTGCGAAACTTTTCAAAGTCAATCACACGAGGATATGCCGAATAACCGCAAATCAGTAGCTTAGGACGCTCCCTCAGCGCCTGCTCCCGAATTTGGTTATAGTCCAGTTCCTCTGTTTCCCGACTAACGCCGTAATGACATACCTCAAACCACTTACCGGAAACGTTTACAGGTGAACCGTGGGTAAGATGTCCCCCATGAGACAAATCCATCCCCATGATTTTGTCTCCTGGTTGCAGGAGGGTGAGAAACACGGCAAAATTTGCCTGTGCGCCTGAATGCGGTTGTACGTTGGCACTTGCGGCACCAAAGAGTTGCTTGGCTCGGTCGATCCCTATTTGCTCAATTTTATCTATGAATTCGCAGCCACCATAGTAACGTTTCCCAGGCAACCCCTCGGCATATTTATTGGTCAAAACCGAACCTTGAGCAGCTAAGACAGCGGCGGAGGTGAAGTTTTCACTCGCAATTAATTCCAAGTGGTGGCGTTGGCGCTGGAGTTCAAGGTTGATTAACTCCGCAACAGCAGGATCGGATGATGTTAGAAAGTCTGAATGAGTCAGAGTCACTTCAATTATCCTTAGATAAATGTACAAGGTTGTCGGTCACTGTAATGTCTTTAGTCATTTATCGTTTGCTCTTGACAAATAACAAATGATTAACGACTAGTTAAATTTATTTACCCCGACTTACCTAATATATTAGATATATTAGACACAAGCTCTATTCATGAGTGGAGTATGAGCCGTAGCCGCAAGTAGGGGTGTTAGGGATGTTCGCTCTCAGTGTTGATTCTTAACAAGAATTTATGCAACAGCAAACGGCAATTCACAAAATCCCCCATCGAAAACATGCGAGATGAGGATAAATAGGAGGAAATTGATGCTAGTCATTGTTATGGAAGACCAAATCCTTACCCCAAGGCAAGTTTGTCAATCTTGTTTACTTGCTGATGGCAGAGGTCAACCCCGATGGCGTCAGGGTCAACTGTGCTGCGGCCGGGCTATTCATAAACTTACAGAACAGCAGCCAGAGCAGTATGAATGTATAATGGGTTTCCGGATTGCCAATGTTGAATAGCGATTAGCTTTTCCCAATTAAAGGGCTTCCGAATCATAATATATCCAAAAAAACAAGCAACGTCATTTATATAAGAATAATAATCATTCTGATAGGGGGGGAGAGAAAAAGTTGCCTTTGGCAACCTTTTCTCTTTGGAAATACCCATGAAAAGTTCGCACTCAGAAACTTTCCAAATGCTGCTATTATCAATAGAGTATTGAGACATTAACTCTGCGGTGGGAGAGTCGGGTATCGACCACAGGGACACCATGACACTAGGGACACCCGCAGAAATGAGCGAGCGAGATAAGCCAATGACGCCATCCCCGGTAATTTTACCCCTACCAGTGTCACAAGCGCTGAGAACAACTGACTCGGCTTGCAGCTTCAAATCGAGAATTTCTTCAGCCGTCAACAAGCCATGATATGTTTTTCAACCAGGTATTTGCCGCTAGCGTCTTGTAAAGCGGGGAAAGGAACGAGGAATAGAGAACTTTGGGGAATGAAGCGGAAGGGTTATTGAGAATCCCAAACTCTCAAGTACCTTAATTACCTTTGATTTTGGGGCAGAAACAGGAAATTTCGCCACTATACGCTTGCCTCTGCCACAAAAGCTTTGAGTATTGAGGATTCTGATTCTAGTACCGATTCCCCAAAAGTTTCGACATGAAACAAAATAGCTGAACGCACATCATTTAGAGCTTCCTCATAGGTGTCACCCTCACCAACTACAACCCCTTGAATACCTAACGGATAGGCAACATAACCATCAAGGTGTTTTTCCACAATAATTTTGATATTTTTCACAGTTGCTTCTCCTAAATTACTTTACACAGATCGCCAAAATTTCCGCACTCTCCTGATCTAACATTTTCCTGCTTGATTTGACTTCTACCGCATTAAACTAATTAATACCAGAGATGAGAGAGCGATCGCTTCCCGACGAGTTGGTATCAAATTTTTGAGTTTTTGTTTGATTCCAAAAGGTTCGAGACGAAATAACGCCGCTTCTGGATGCTGAAATAAAGAAGGAATTAAGTAAGAACTCGGATAAATCAATTTTTTTCTAACTTCAGATACCCACAAGCAGCTAACAAGGATTCGTGAACATCTTTGTATTCATACTACTGAAATTCACCAATCAGGGTGAAAGCTGCCCAATCTACAGGATTTGGATGAGTTTTCATTGTCGTCAGCATCGCTTGACGCAAGGCTTGTGCTTTGTCCATATGCCTTTGTTGCAGATTGGTGTAGAATTGAGACATTAACTCTGCGGTAGGGGCGTCGGGAATTGACCATAGAGACACCATGACGCTAGGGACACCTGCTGAGATGAGCGATCGCGATAAGCCAATAACGCCATCCCCGGTAATTTTTCCCCTACCAGTGTCACAAGCGCTGAGAACGACTAACTCGGCTTGCAGCTTCAAATCGAGAATTTCTTCAGCCGTCAACAAGCCGTTGATTTCTCCAGGTTTTGGGGAAAATGATGCACCGGGCGCAAGAGAGATCGCACTTCCCAAACCTCGGATATCATCGAAGATGCCGTGAGTTGCTAAATGAATGATTCGCGCTCTTGGCAAAAGTTGGACAATTGATGCTTTCGTCGCCATTGAACCGATAATTGCTTTGGTGTTGAGTAGGGGTGCGGATCGCCATTACTTCTTTTTCCGCCCCTGGTAATGATGCTAACTGCTGCGGTTTATCTCCTGGATGAGGTGGTACACTAGGCATTGTGGGATTACCTACAACTATTGCTTCCCCACGACTCCCTACTCCCGATTCCCGACTCTCCAATCTGAGCTTATGGGTTAAATCCAACACCTGAATTGATGGCGCAGTGAGGATAGTGTGTTTTTCAACAAAGTATTTACCGTTCGCGTCTTGGAGTGCAGGGAAGGGGACGAGGAATAGGGAACTTTGGGGAATGAATATCAAGCGATCATTGGGATTTTTGGGTAATAAGTCGGCGATGGGATTGATTAATAATTCGTGTAAACGCTTTAGCTTGTTTATTGCTTTGGGTGCATCGGGATTGTAAGTTACATTAATGCTGCCGCGAAAAGCCGTACCTCTTGCACCGATAGAGTTGCGACTGGTTGTTACGAGTTCTGCTAAAGTTGTATTTTCTTTCTGCCACAGGGGTTTGAGGTCAGATTTGCGATAATGTATTTCACCTGTTGGTTTTATAACCCAAATATAAATTTCTGATTCCTGAGTTTTTCGTTTACCCTGAATCTTGAAGTCAGTCTTTAATTGAGCGTGCGATGGCTAAACTCTGTTGGTGGTAATCAATGGCTAAAGCATAGTTTCCCAAAGAAGAGTAAGCATTTCCCAAACTTCCCAGAGAATGACTCTCCCCTAAACGGTCTTTAATTGAGCGTGCGATGGCTAAACTCTGTTGGTGGTAATCAATGGCTAAAGCATAGTTTCCCAAAGAAGAGTAAGCATTTCCCAAACTTCCCAGAGAATGACTCTCCCCTAAACGGTCTTTAATTGAGCGTGCGATGGCTAAACTCTGTTGGTGGTAATCAATGGCTAAAGCATAGTTTCCCAAAGAAGAGTAAGCATTTCCCAAACTTCCCAGAGAATGACTCTCCCCTAAACGGTCTTTAATTGAGCGTGCGATGGCTAAACTCTGTTGGTGGTAATCAATGGCTAAAGCATAGTTTCCCAAAGAAGAGTAAGCATTTCCCAAACTTCCCAGAGAATGACTCTCCCCTAAACGGTCTTTAATTGAGCGTGCGATGGCTAAACTCTGTTGGTGGTAATCAATGGCTAAAGCATAGTTTCCTAGAGCATGGTAAGCAATTCCCAAACTTCCCAGAGAATGACTCTCCCCTAAACGATCTTTAATTGAGCGTGCGATGGCTAAACTCTGTTGGTGGTAATCAATGGCTAAAACATAGTTTCCCAAAGAATAGTAAGCAATTCCCAAATTTTCTAGAGAATGACTCTCCCCTAAACGGTCTTTAATTGAGCGTGCGATGGCTAATCTCTGTTGCTGGTAATCAATGGCTAAAGCATAGTTTCCCAAAGAATCGTAAGCAACTCCCAAATTTCCTAGAGCGGCACCCTCCCCTTGACGGTTTTTGATTTCTCGATAGATAATTAATGCTTGTGACCAAGATTTTAATGCTGCTTCAAATTGACTTGTGTCAAACTGCTCTCCACCTTGCTGCAACAGTCTATCTGCTTCCGCTTTCCGTGCATCTGGTGTTTGCGCTACTACCGCAGGTTTCCCAAATGTCACTGGATTTGGCCATACAGACTGCAACCCGGTGAGTAGCAAAGTGCTAAATACTATCAGTGAAAATTTATTG
>JAQYWP010000992.1 GCA_029379285.1 Rhizonema sp. PD38 | reverse complement strand
AGAAAAACCGCCTCTAGGAGGTGAAGTCTTCCGAACAGAGTATTCTGTTCGGAATCCGAGTGAAGATTCTGCCGAGCAGACTTCACGAATCGGTTTCACAAACGTAAACGTGAAAAGGAGGCATCAAATTTGACCCCAATAATGCAGGAGGCAACAGTAGCGCTTGTGCCGACGTTCGTAGTGTTGGCACGAGCTTCGCTAATAAACTAATTGATTAGTTTTAGTCGCTCAGATCTTTCATATGAGGGGAACATTCTACCCATCTACGTACGCGTTGCCTATTTTACCAATCACTCTTCCGAACTAAAATCAATCTGACATAAGAAAGCAAAATTTTTTTAGGTGTCAAATTCGAGTTTGTTTTTACGAAAATAATAATGAAGCGGAGCCTGCACTCCGGGAGCGGGAAATCCACACCGAATGCTCATGCTCTAACATTCACGTGCATCTGATGCGCGGATTGAGGTTTGTTAATTTTTGGTTTTTTCACTGCCCACTCTAATAACCAATCTCTGACAATCTAAAATTTTTCTACCTTGCCACAGGAATATCCGACACTTCAAGCCGCAGCTTTTGAGCAGGATAATCTGTTAAAGCTAGTGAGAGGCGCTTCACATCATCAAGCAAAGCTGTAGGAATGCTGATAGTGCCAGAAAAAATTGGTCCATTTGCAGGCAATTCTGCTGGTAACCCATCTGTACTGGCACTTAGGGTTCTTCCTTTGTCATCAGTGACATCTAAAAAACTATACAAGAAATGCACGGAATCTTTGCCTTTGTTCTGCATTTTTACATTGAGTAACAAAGCAGCGCCAGAGTAACGAGCAGATTGTACAGAAAGGGAAATGCCTTCGCTTTGAGCTGCAACAGGAAATCCTGCTTGAGGTTTTTCTTCAGCAACTTGCTGCGGCTTTTTCTCCAATGCCTTCTTCTTGCTTTTATCCTCATCATCATCATCCGATGAGCGCGATTTATCAGCTTTGGTTTTGCCCTCAATTCGTGCCTTGACAGTTTTTAAGATTTCTTGCTCATTTAAAAAAACTAGCCCTCCATGTTGGGGGCTAGTAGCCTTACTGTTAGCAAATTTAGTGGTAGGACGAGCATCTGGCGATGTTACGCCTTTAAGTGCTTTGCTCCCTACGTTAAATCCCAAAAACGCACTTACAGAACCCGCTCCCAACATCAGGGTTAACAAAATCAACGTTAGAAGTACAGTAGAATTTAGTTTCATTGCTGAAAAGCTATCACAGCTATATTGCTAGTATAAGTAGATGGGCGGAATTAAATACAAGTATGGTGGTCATCATGCTAGATATGCTTGCATGTTAGGCTTCTTTCATTTTTCATTCCGCGAGCGCGGTACTAGCGACTTACGTTAATATTAGTCTGGACTATTGCACTATAAAAATTATCTAGCTTAATAATTTAGTAAATTACTTCAGATTACACACAAATAGCGAAATTACGCTATAATTAGTATTCAAACCAGGGTTGGCCGAGCGGTTGAGGCAGCGAACTCATAATTCGCCCTAGGCAGGTTCAACTCCTGCACCCTGGATTTACTTTATATAGTTCTGAGTGCTAAGTGCTGAGAATTCAGTTTAGGGTTGAGAGTTTTTAATTGTTGGCTTTAAATCTAACCTTTTTTAGTAAATGTAAAGATTGGACCTTTCCTTTACTGCTGAATCTCTCTGAACACTCAGTAACGCTCCTCGCCTCAACGGGAGCCAGTGCAAGCATAGGAGCGTTGGGGAACCGAACGTAGTTCGTCCTTACGGAAACCAACGCTCCTATGCCTAGTAGCGGGAAAGCCGTCATTCGCACTGGCTCCTCCTTACGACTTCTAGGAGTGCACGGCGCAGGCTCCTCAGCACTGATAAGGTGCCATTATGGGGAAGTCTCAAACCGGAATTCAGTTCCCACTTTAAGTTTATTGGCATTGAAACGGGGGGACGATAGTAGTGATGAGTTGTAAGGATTTGGCAAATCTGGAGTCCGAATATATGGATCGCTGCTCGTCTGCTGGTACAAAACATCGCGGTAAACAATGTTCACCAACTCAGCATCTCGCGCAATTTCATTTTCTGGGAAGGAGTTCTGTAACAAAGAGCCAGGTCCAAATATCAAGTTTATTTGACGCTTATAGGACTGATTAGTGTAGAAATTGGGGTCGTTTTTAAAATAAGCTCGGTTAAATACATCATCCGGCGTTTCATAATTAGGTGTGCGCGTCTGTGCTGCGGCAACGGTAGAAAAACTTATAGTTGTAAATAGTACTAATACACTACTGTATGCTTTAAATTTTAAACCCACGACCGTAACTCCTCTATGATTGAGCAAATTTTTAACTTATCTTTAATTTCCGAACTTCGAGATGCTGTTACACATATAAAGGTGCACATTAGTCATTGAGCATTGGTCATTGATCGTTGGGAAGCAGCATCAAAGTGGGACAAACCCCGCAGTATGTGAAATAGCGTTCATTTACAATAAATGACTACGAACTAATGACAAATATGAGTTCAACCTCTGGTGTAACACAACTTTTAATTCTTTGTAATGACTTATCAAGCTGAAACCCTTACCCCATCAGATTTATGGGCAACTACTGCTGATTTAAATGCAGTACGCCAACAGTTACTAAACTTATTTTGCCGAGTGGCATATCAAGAGGGTGATTTTATTCTCTCTTCTGGGCAGCGTAGTTCTTATTACATCAACGGCAAGCAGGTGACTCTCCATCCGCTTGGTGCAGTGGCAATTGGTCGCATTCTCTTACCTTTACTCCCGTCAGATACCCAAGCTGTAGCTGGTTTAACATTAGGGGCAGATCCAATCGTCAGCGCTGTCAGTGTGGTTTCTGTCTACGAAAAGCAGCGATCGCTACCAGCGCTAATTGTTCGCAAAGAAAGCAAGGGTTACGGGACGAAGGCTTATATTGAAGGTCCAACTTTACCTGAAGGTGCGAAAGTGGTTGTTTTAGAAGATGTCGTCACCACCGGACAGTCGGCTATGAAAGCCGTCGAACGCCTAAGATTTGCAGGTTATACCGTTGATCAAATAATTTCACTTATAGATCGCCAGCAAGGCGGAGCAGAATTCTACCAGTCAGTGGGGTTGAAATTTGAAGCGGTGTTTAATATTGCTGAAATTCAGAAGCGATATCGGGAATTGGGGAATGGATAATCAGTAATGAGTTATGAGTTATGAGTTATGAGAATGAAGTGAGAGAGGATATGAGTTTAAATTTGGAATGTTTCTTTCTTGAGTTTCTTCTGACTCACTACTCAGCACTCTTGAATTCACTTTCTTCTGACTCATTACTCATTACTCATTACTCATTACTCATTTAACCAGTTCTTTATCCTTTGCCAGGAACTTTTCTAGTTCTGTTAGTGAGTCAGCATCAACTTTGCTTTGCATGGGGCAGAACTTCGGACCGCACATTGAGCAAAACTCAGCAGTTTTGTAGATATCTGCTGGGAGAGATTCATCGTGGTATTCTTTTGCTCTTTCAGGATCGAGTGACAATTCAAACTGACGGTTCCAGTCGAAGTTGTAACGAGCATGGGACAGTTCATCGTCTCTATCTCTTGCTCCTGGACGGTGTC
>JAQYWP010000991.1 GCA_029379285.1 Rhizonema sp. PD38 | reverse complement strand
ATTCAAAATACATGTGACGGCATTATGGGGTGAACGCATTTGTAAATTTTTTGTGTTTTTAGCACAGAATACGCCTTGTGAAAATATAGATAACCTAAGTATTAATACTTGGTGAGGAAAATTGCGTTGAATAATTTTTTATAGTCTCTTTTTCAAGGGGAGACATTCCTGTTTGCGGATCAAGAGCCTTAATGGTAGTGGCTTGAGTAGTTCTAATCTAATTTACACCAACTTCACATAGAACTGATATAAGTAGGTAAGTGAAATAAATAAAACTCCGCGTCATGACTGTTGTTTTGTATTTTGTTATAAATTCTACATAGAATGCAGTTCCTCCGCAAATCTATTTGGTAGTCCGTGCCTAGAGAATATACCGAAGAATAAATCCTTCGGTATCCGAAATCGGTAGAGATCTGTCTGTATAGGTATGGCAGAGGAATCGTGGTTGAAAGCTTTATGTTTTCAACTTGAGTAAGACTCCATACGATTTTTCCTTTTTGAAACTCCCGACTGTTATACATAGAGTCATTCGTCAGAAAGACTCATTCTTATTAGAGTTATGTTCTTAAATTTGAAAGAGGGCGAAAAGCAAAGCAATGAATATTTCAATTCTGATCTTTGGAAGTGATACCTTTCTGTCCACATTTCCAGATCAGATCCTTAAAGCAACCGCTTTTGGCGTAGAAGCGATCGCCAATCTATATCAAGCTATATCACGGATTCAGAGAAATTCGCCTGATATAATAGTTGTGCAAGCCAGCTTTGATGGTAGCACGGAACTGTGTTCTTGGTTGAAAGAACAGACAAAGCTATCTTGGATGTACTGTATTCTCTTAGAAGATCGTACCCATCTGCTAGCTGATAGAAGTCAGTATGGTATGGAATGGGAGTTGGAGATGACTTCTGTCGCATTACGCCAAGGAGCCGATGCTTATATCTGGTGTGTAGAAAAGCAAAATTTAACCTCTCAACAAGGATGGCATCGCTTGCTGTTAGCTCAATTAACAGTAGGCGTGCGGAAAGCGCAAAAATACCGTGATCTGATTAGAACGAATGATTTATTGTCATCGCTTGCTTTGGCTGATTCGTTGACGGAATTAAATAATCGCCGTGCCTTAGAGTCAGACTTACCAAGGCAAATTGCGAAAGCCCGTGCGAATAAAACTCCGTTAAGTTTGATTATTATGGATGTAGACTACTTTAAAAAAGTTAATGATACTCACGGGCATTTAGTTGGCGATCGCCTTTTGCAGTTGCTGTGTACCCGCTTGCAGCATAACCTACGGTTTCAAGACACTCCATTCCGTTACGGTGGCGAGGAATTCGTCATTATTCTCAACAACACAAACAGTGACGAAGCTTTTGTTGTCGCGCGTCGTCTTAATCGCATTGTCAGTGAACAACCATTCGCGATTGACAATAAACTAGCTATTAACATTACGATTAGTGTGGGGACTGACTGTTTGCGTGGGGAAGATGACGACAAAGGAGTCAGCTTAATGCATCGCGCTGATCGGTACTTGTTACAAGCTAAATCTTCTGGGCGTAACTGTGTCATCGGTAGCGACAATCATTTATGCCATGTGTCACAGCTTCAGGCTGTCTCTTCGTAAAGTGAAAAGTGAGAAATAAAGTTATCTCCTAAGACTTAATTCTTAAGTCGTAACTCTTGAACCCTCAATCGCATTTTGACACTCGATTACCGAAGCACGTTGTCGCATCACATTCACTAAAGCTTGGTATGCCAACCAATTTTCTTGCAAAAGGTTTTTGGCTTGGAGGCTAAAAAAGCGCTGTTTCTGTTCATAAGCTGAACTGGAAAAGCCTAAACTTTTCAAAACTCCTGCAAGCTTACTCTTATCATCAGCACCACCTTCAGCATTATCAAACACCAAAGTTTCAGCAACAATACCAGCCATCCAAATAGTACAGTAGCGATCTAACTTTTGGACGCCAATTTTCCCTAAATTCAGTTCAGATGCTAATTCGCCATCATCAAAGCTGACGCCGCCTTGCCCTGGTTGCTTTTGTTTCAAGGCTTCCCAAGCACTTAGAGTGTAGCCTGTGATGGGAATTCCCAGGAGGTAAGCGACGAGAAAATGTCCAGCTTCGTGGTGGAGGATGCGTTCCCGATATTCGCGTGAAAAACCAGCGATCAAGTCTAAAAATAGATTACTTCCCTTGCCTTGTAAGCTTAAATTATCTAAAGTCCCAAGTCCCAAAATGGTAACGGTGGCAATTGCAGGGACGGCAGGCGATATGTGAAGATAAGGTCCTAACAGAACTGATAGAGTTATCAGAAAGATGGATATTGCTGTTAAGTTCAAAGCGACTTGGTTCATTATGAGTTTCTTAAATGCAGCTTAATCTTTCTTAATTTTGACACTTTCCAGTATCGCTGCGCCGAATTTAACAGAAGACTTTTGCATACTTGAGAAAAATAACCAATAGAGAAGTCAAAACACACGATTTCAGAAAATCAGTCTACCGTTGATGATTTATAACTAGTGAGAGCGATACGGATGTGCGCCGTTGCCAAAGGCATCGCACGCCCTACTCTCAAATCAGTGTCAGATTACCAATGTAATTTCTTCTCCTCCTCTCTAAAGCTCCAACCTCACTCACAAAAACAAATATATGCAAAATAAACAAAGCACATCTGCAAACGAGGAATCAGCCATCCAGGCGATCGAAAAGATAACCATAGGGCAAGTTAAACAACACTATGATGCAGGCGAAAAACCAGCTCGACGAGATGCCCATGCCAAACATCACGGTTGTGTCAAGGGTGAATTTATCGTTGAAAGCAATTTACCAGACAACATGCGAGTTGGCATTTTTCAAGAACCTGGAAAGAAGTTTACTGCTTGTATTCGCTACTCCAATGGTTCGGGAAATCACGATCAGCCGGATACCAAAGGCGATCCGCGTGGCATGGCAATCAAACTCTTTGGAGTGGAAGGCGAAAAGCTGCTACCAGACGAAAAGAAAACTCAAGACTTGATCGTAGTTAACTATCCAGTATTCCCCATTCGGAATCTCCTTGACTATATTGACTTTTTCGTTGCTATCAGAGACGCAAAAGGTGGCTTCCCATTGAAGTTTTTTATTCCAAGTTACAATCCCTTACAATGGCGCTTGCGTGAGTTCGTCATCAGTTTGAAAACCATTCAGCAAAAAATCGTCAGTCCACTGGAAATTCAATACTGGAGTATGACACCATATAAACTCGGTAACGAGGTAGTTAAATTTTCTGCCAAACCATCAGTGAATATAAACTCGCCAAGAAAAGCCACCAATCCAAATTATCTGCGGGAATCGATGGTGGAATATTTAAGCAGTAAAGAAGTGAGTTTTGATTTCATGGTTCAGTTCCAAACAGATGCCGAGAAAATGCCGATTGAAGATGCCAGAATTGAATGGAAATCTCCCTTTCACAAAGTCGCCACAATCAAAATTCCGCCGCAGACATTCGATTCACCGGAACAAATGGAATTTTGTGAAAACTTGTCATATACCCCTTGGCATTCCCTACCCGAGCATGAACCACTTGGAGCAGTCAACCGCGCTCGCAAGCCAATATATCAAGCTATTTCCAAGCTGCGTCATGAG
>JAQYWP010000990.1 GCA_029379285.1 Rhizonema sp. PD38 | reverse complement strand
CCACTTTACAGTGCGATCGTCAGTGTCTTAGCCAAGCGCAGGCAAGAGGAAGCAGCTCCTTTGGTTGAAACAATTACAACGCTGATCGGTGGTATACTGCTTGTCGTTACCATTTTTTTGGTGATTTTTGCGCCTGAGTTGATTGACTTGTTTGCACCAGGTTTAAAACTTGCTCACAAAGAGTTGGTAAGGGCGATCGCGATCCAACAACTCCAAATTATGGCACCAATGGCAGTCTTCGCAGGACTCATTGGCATTGGTTTTGGAGTTCTCAACGCTGCAAATCAATTCTGGCTACCTTCCATCAGTCCATTATTCTCTAGTATTACCGTTATTATCGGTGTGGGTGTCTTATATTTACAAGTGGGCAATAAGATTAGCAATCTTGAATATGCTCAAACGGGAGGAATGGTTTTAGCGATCGGAACCTTAACCGGAGCAGTTTTGCAATGGTTCATGCAGTTTATTGTTCAAGCACAAGCTGGTTTGGGTAGATTGCGGCTGCGATTTGATTTTAAGCTGCCTGGAGTGAGCGACGTGGTTAAAATCATGCTACCAGCCACCTTTTCATCTGGAATGTTGCAAATCAACCTCTACACAGATTTGTTTTTCGCGTCCTTGCTTCCCACTTCAGGTGTTGCTGCTGCCTTGAGTAATGCATCACTTCTAATGCAAACTCCTTTAGGAATTATTTCCGGCGTGATTCTAGTTCCCTTACTACCAATATTTTCTCGACTTACCGATCCTCAAGATTGGCACGAACTCAAATTACGCATTCGTCAAGGACTCATCCTTTCTGCGTTCACCATGTTACCACTAGGTGCTTTGATGGTGACTTTGTCCGTCCCTATTGTGCGAGTCATCTACGAACGAGGTGCTTTCAATAGAACAGACTCAGCATTGGTGGCTTCTCTGCTAGTTGCTAACGGCATTGGGATGTTTGTTTATTTGGCACGTGATGTCTTAGTGCGGGTGTTTTATGCCTTGGGTGATGGTCAGATACCTTTTCGCATTAGCATGGTTAATATCTTACTCAACGGTGTCTTAGATTACTTTTTGATTAAACCTTTTGGTGCACCTGGTTTGGTGCTGGCAACTGTAGGGGTAAATTGCGGTTCGGTATTGATGCTGTTATGGTTACTAAATCGCAAGCTGAATGGGTTACCTTGGCGGGAGTGGAGCTTTCCCATTTTGGGTTTGACTGCAGGTAGCATGGTGGCAGGGGTAGCAAGCTTTGCAACTTTACAGGTTTGTGAGCAGTTTTTAGGGAAAAATGGTTTACTCATTCAATTGTTGCAATTATCGATAGCAGGTTTAGTCGGCGCTTTAGTTTTTGCTGCGCTTGCTGCTTGGATGAAATTGCCAGAGGTAAATGTTTTTGTTGCTCATCTGCGTCAGCGGTTTTTGAAAAAATAGAGATTGGCTGATCATCCCCGCCTAAAGTACGGGATACGGGCGGCAGCTTTCCGGGGGAAGCTTCCCCCGGAAACGTGCCTTCGCTGTGCGCCTGTCCCTTGAGGGTTTTCTGCATTTTTCTTATGATTTTAAGCCGCTACACCTATAGTAGCAATTCACTTACTACCAAAATCCTCAACTCCGTCACCCGCTTTAAAGCCTCATCATTAGTCAAAAAAGCCTCACATCCAGCTGTTAAAGCCGAAGCAATCTGCAACGCATCAGGTAACTGAAGGTTATTACGCACCCGAATTATTGCGGGTGCTCGTGCGATCGCAACTTGGATGAAATTGCCAGAGGTGAATGTTTTTGATGCTCATCTGCGTCAGCGGTTTTTGAATGCACATATTTTTCACAATGCAAGTCAGCCCCCTGAAATCCCAACTGAACTAAGACTTCATAGTGTTCAAGAGACGTACTCCCTTCAACGAATCCTAAAGTCGGCTTGAGGTCATCAAAGCTTGAAGAAAGTAGACTAGAAAAAACACAGCCTGTTATGTTATGTGGATTAGATTTTGCCAAAGCTTCCACTTGGGCTGAAATATACTTTTCAGCCGGACGCGGCAAATATTTAAGTTGACTGATGGGGTGTGGCGATCGCATAAACCCGCCTTCAGTAAAGAGAATATCTTCCTGCTCCTGGAAACGCTGAATAGCAAGTTCTAACGGGAAACAGTGTGGAGCTGAATCATCAACGATCATTGTTCCGGGTTTCACCCGTGTTAGATCAAGTATGTCGGGCACGTTGCTCTGGAAATGACCTGCCATCCGCTCAATGGTGCTGCTATCAAACAAGTCAGTATTGTACTCCCACACACCCACTAGTCCAGAGTCGGTGTTCTCCATTCCTAAGGTAAGATCAAACTTTGCCGTTGCGCTTTGTGCTGGCAATGAACTGACACTTAACCCAGCAAGTTCTATTTCGGGCATAGGTACATTCTGGAGGACAAACATCACCTGAAACAGTGGTGTATGGCTTAAGGAACGTTCTGGCTGTAATGCTTCCACCAGCATTTCAAACGGCAAGTCTTGATGAGCATAGGCGTCGATTGCCATATCTCTGACGCGACTCAGTAATTCAGCAAAGCTGGGATTACCCGAAACGTCAGTACGCATCACTAAAGTGTTGACAAAAAAGCCAATTAATCCTTCAACTTCACGGTGATTGCGGTTAGCAATGGGAGACCCCACCAAAATGTCTTCTGTTCCAGAATAGCGGTAAAGTAATACATCAAACGCTGCTAACAGCGTCATGAACAGGGTGACTCCTTGCTGCCGACTCAGTTGTGTGAGCGCAGCAGTTAGCTCCCCGGAGAGTGCAAAGGTAAGACGTGCCCCACTGAAAGTTTGCTCTGCAGGTCTAGGTCGGTCAGTTAGGAGCGATAATAAAGCTGGTGTACTAGCAAGTTGTTGAAGCCAGTAAGCCAGTTGGGTTTGCAATACTTCCTTAGTTAACCACTGTCTCTGCCAAACTGCAAAATCTGCGTACTGAATCGGTAACGGTGCTAAAGGTGTTAGCGTAGCGTGCCGTAGGCTGGGCTGACCTTGACAAAAAGCATTGTATACGGTAGTCAGTTCTTGGAGAAACACACCCATTGACCATCCATCACTAATAATGTGATGCATACACACTAGTAAAATGTGATCTGTGTCGGATAGTACTACTAATGTCGCCCTGAATAACGGTTCAAAAGCTAAGTCAAATGGTTGCTGTACGTGTGCGATCGCCAATTGTTGTGAAGCGATTTGTTGTTCGTTTGTTGATAAATGCTGCAACTCAACAATTGACAATCTCCAATTCGTTACTGTATGAATGATTTGAACTGGTTGTCCATCAACTGTGATCAAGTTGGTGCGTAAAGCTTCGTGGCGATGAATAATTTCTCGCAAGCTTTGTTCTAAGGCTGTGACTCGAAGAGTTCCGACTAGACGCAAAGCCCTGGAAATATTGTATAAAGCACTACTTGGCTCTAACTGGTCTAAAAACCATAAACGCTGTTGAGTAAATGACAGTGGTAACTCTACATTCCTTGGGGTTGGTAAAAGCGCTGGGGAAGTCAGTTCTAAGTGTTGTTGCTGCCGTTGCTGTATTATGAGCGCCAATTGTGCAACTGTCGCTGCTGCAAACACGCTGCCCAATGGTAGTTCTACTTTGAATG
>JAQYWP010000989.1 GCA_029379285.1 Rhizonema sp. PD38 | reverse complement strand
CTTCCCCTGCCTCCCCTGCTTGCCTAAATGTATCAACTTTAAAGTGAAACGGTATGATGGGGTGAGAGTGCCTAAACGTCACCCGTTAGCGTTAGCGAAGCGGTAGCGAGTCTTCGAGCGTCAGGAGCGTCAGCGTTAGCGAGTCCTCGAGCGTCAGGGCTTGTCGCTAGACATCGCGTTCTTGCTATCCATTGGGTGTGGGAATTGTTAAACCCCATTTTTTGTAATATTAATCCCCTCCTCGCATGCGGGGAGGGGAGGTAAAGCACAGCTTTAACGGGGTGGGGTTCTTGAAGAAAACACAGACCTGCTACAAATGAGCTACACCTGTAGATACGAGACTATTTAATAATGATTGCCAGATTTGCGATGGTGGATAGCAGTAACGCCATCAGCTTCGAGTAATTTACCGTTGTCAACTGTCGCATACACAACCCAGTGGTCGCCACATTCCATGCGTTTGTTGACAGAACACTCAAGATATGCTAATGCGTCACTAAGGATGATGCAACCGTTTTCCGCAACGACTGTATGAAAACTTGCAAAGCGATCTTCACCTGGGAGAAAAGACTTACGGAAGTGCCTTGTGTAGTCTTGATAATTATTTTCAGAAAGAATATTCAGCGCAAACTTACCACCAGGATACATCAGCGACTCAATCGCTCGGTCTTTGGCGATCGCAACCGTCAAACCTGGTGGGTTGAAGGTGGCTTGAGAAACCCAAGCACCTAGCATCCCTGTCGAGACTTCTCCAAGCTTAGCTGTCAGTACGCAAACAGATCCCACTATTCGACCAACGGCTTGTTCAATAGGGGTAGCGGCTGTTTGTGGCACACGCAGTTTTTTAGCTTTTTTCAAGGCTTGGGCAAAGTCGGTACCCGTTTCTTCACACTGCTTGAGAACGACATCTGTGGGTTTAAAATTGACGCGCAAAGTCTCAAACCCAAACCGATATCCGGAATCCCGTAGTTTATTTTCCACTAAGTCAATCGCTTCTCCACTCCAGCCGTAGGAACCAAAGACTCCAGCAACTTTGTTGTTATCACTGCCGGATAGCACAATTCCTAAAGCAGTATGAATGGGAGTGGGTGCATTAGCACCTATAGTGGGAGTGCCGATGATAAAACCTTCAGACTTTTCGACAGCAGCACGGATTTCTTCAGGTTGTGCAAATTCACAGTTGATGGATTCTACAGCCACTCCTCCTTTTGTCAAACCAAGGGCGATCGCTTGAGCTAGAGTTGCCGTATTACCATATGCCGACGCATAAAGCAAGGCAACGGTGATATCTCGTTCGGTTTGAGCACGACTCCAGTCTTCATAAGCTTTGGTAAGTTCAATTAAGCCATAGCGTACTAAAGGTCCGTGACCGGTGGCGTACATTCTTATAGGCAGTTCCGAAAGTTTTTCTAAAGCTGCTTTGACGTGATTTGCTTGCGGAGCCATGAGACAGTCGAAGTAGTACCTCTGGTCTTCTTTAAAGGTGTCCCAGTCTCCATCAAAAACTTCATCGCCACAGATATTCGCTCCAAATAGTTTATCTGTGTAAAGAATTTGGGTTTGCTGATCGTAGGTACAAAGTCCTGAAGGCCAGCGCGGACTGGGAACGGGGATAAACTTCAGCACATGCCCCTGACCTAAATCCAGAGTTTCTTTTCCCCGCATCGCCATGATTTTTAGATCGAGATCAGGGAAAGCAGTACGCAAATTAGCAGCACTGGGAAGAGAACAAACAAAGGTAATCTGAGGTGCAAGATCTAGAAGAGCTTTGAGGGTTGCTAATCGGCTAGGACTATAATGACCTAATACAACATAATCTAACCGTTTCAAGTCCAGACACTTCTGTAATGCATCTGGATATATGTGAGTAAAGGTTTCAGGAGGTGGGTCGATAATTGCAATTTTATCGCCTTCTATTAAATAGGAATTGATAGTTGTACCCCTAGCCAATGCGTATTCAATTTCAAACCGCAGCCGTGTCCAACTACGTGATCTTAGTACTGTAGTGTTTGTAGCGATTGGTAAAACTTGTACGTCGCGAGGATTGGGATTGCTCATAGTTGTTGGGTGAAGGGATTGATGTGATAGCTTGAGAAATAGCTGATAGCTAATAGCTATTAGCCGTCTTAATGTGCACTTCTTTAGTAGTAGTTGCCCACTTTACGATGACGAACAGCAGTGAGGCTATTGGGTTTGGAGACGCGACCATCTTGAACGGTACAATATAAAATCCAGTGGTCGCTGCATTCCATGCTGCTGACAACTTCGCATTCGAGATAGGCCAGAGCATCTGTCAGAATTGGGCAATCGTTTTTCGCTGTTTGGGTTTTGACGCCCTCAAATCTGTCAGCACCAGGAAGTAAGCGCTTGAGAAAGTGCTTCTTCAGTTCTTGATAGTTTCCTTCTTCTAAAACGTTGAGAACAAAGCGATCGCCTTCTTGCATCAAGGAGTCAATAGCACGGTCTTTCGCAACCGCAACTGTAAATCCTAGTGGTTGTAAACTAGCTTGCGACACCCAGGAAGCAAGCATGGCACCATTGATATCATCTTTTTTGGTGGTGATGATGTACAGTCCGTTACTAATCCGACCCAACGCTTTCTCCATGTTGACGTCGAGGGATTTGATATGCTTGATATTGCGCTCGCGGACGATCGATTGTCCTAAGTCTGTACCTGCTTCTTCAAGGAGTTGGTATGTTGCAGGTGTCGGGGTTTCTTTAATCCGAACTGCTGGAAATGCTTCCTTGACACCAAGGTCGATAAATCTTCTGCTGAGTGTATCGATTGGTTCATCATCTCCGCCAAAACACTCAAAGATTCCGACTGATTGCTTATTCTTGGCGACAGCTAACAACGAACTGATACCAGCTTGAGCTGCAACGTTAGCACTAGGAGGCATGCCGATAATAATGCCAGATGCTCTACTTGCTAGTTCTTGGATTTCGTGGATTTCGGCTGTTGTTAAATCGACGACTTCAACGCCTACCCCAGTTTTCTGAACTCCTTGAGCAACTGCATGGGCAAGGCGATCGCTATATCCGTAGTTAAAAACGTAAAACAAGGCGACAACGGTTTCTGCCTTCGTTTGTTTTTGACTCCAATTCTGATAACACTCTCGTAGAGCATCAAGATTGTGGTGCAGAAGAGGACCATGACCATTAGCAACGGTTGTGATTTTCCCAAGTTCGCCCATTTTTTTCATGGCGTTCAGCAAAGAACGGGCGTTGGGACCCATCAAGCAGTCGTAGTAAAATCTAAAGTCGGCTTCGATCGCCTCCATGTTGTCATCGAATGTACTATCGCTACAATAGTGCATTCCAAAGGCATCACAAGTGAAGAGGGTTTGGGTTTTACGGTCGTAGCTGAATATTGTATCCGGCCAGTGTAGGTTGGGCGCACTCACGAATTCCATTTCGTGTCCCTTACCCAAATCCACGCGATCGCCACTTTTCACAATCCGCTTAGAAAACGGGTCATGAGTTAGATTAACAGTGTCAAGTAAATATTTGTAGCTAAGGGTATCCCAAACGAATTCATCTTTGGGTTCATTATTTCACAAAAGTGGGTGCTGTAAGTAATTGGACAGAATTAATTACACAAAGATGTAGTATAGTAT
>JAQYWP010000988.1 GCA_029379285.1 Rhizonema sp. PD38 | reverse complement strand
CTCTGAAACCTGGTAAGATACTTGAAAAATTTTTAATAAAGCTGCGCTCTAGAAAAGCACGGTATTGATCTGAACTCAAATCTGCGTGAGGAAAAAAATGAAAAGGGTGTTTAAATTTTTACTGGCTAGTCCAGTAGTTTTTGTCAGTACAATACTAGTCGCTAATGATACGGTGTATGGACAAAAATCACAATATACTCCGGAAATCACGAATAGACCATTGATAGAAAATCCAGAAGAAAAACAGGAGAATAGTAGTCAATCCAATCCAATGTCGCAATTGAATTCAGTATCTCAGCTATCAGACGTGCAACCGACAGACTGGGCATTCCAGACCTTGCAATCATTGGTAGAGCGCTATGGGTGTATTGCTGGATACCCAAATGGAACTTATCGAGGGAATCGAGCAATAACGCGATATGAGTTCGCGGCTGGTTTGAACGCTTGTCTAAATAGAGTGAACGAACTCATTGCTACTGCTACATCTGATGTAGTCACCAAGCAAGATTTAGCAACATTACAAAAGCTGCAAGAGCAATTTGGCGGAGAATTGGCAGCACTGCGGGGACGTGTAGATGTCGTCGAGGCTCACAATGCTGAAATAGAAGCACATCAGTTCTCAACCACGACAAAACTTAATGGCGTTGCTATTTTTGCACCCGTAAGCATCTTTGCAGGCGATAATGCTAGAGGTCAGAAACTAGACAGAAATACTATCTTTGCAGACAGAATACGTCTTAACTTTGATACCAGCTTTACAGGAAAAGACCAGTTAAGAACTCGACTCCAAGCAACAAATTTAGATGCTTTGTCTGGCACTTCTACCTTCACACCAGAAGGAGATTTGCGATTTGGTGGTCCAACTTATTCTACTGGCGGTGGTAATAGCGTTGTTCTTGATGCACTGTTGTATAGTTTCCCCATAGGTAAAAACACAACAGTTGTGCTTGAGGGGAATGCTGGTGCTGCTGATGATTTTACCAATACAGTCAACCCTTTCCTTGATAATGACGGTGATAGCGGTGCTCTGTCTAACTTTGGTACCCGCAATCCAATTTATTACCCAGTGGCAGGATCTGGGGCAGCAATTAGGCATCAGTTCAACAAAAATTTGGAACTGACTTTGGGTTATTTAGCCAATACGCCTAACGATCCCTCACCAGGTAGTGGTTTGTTTACGGGCGGTTATGGAGCAATTGGGCAATTGACGATCAAGCCAAGCGATCGCTTCACTCTCGGCTTGACTTACGTTAATGCCTATAATTCCGATCTCACTGCAGGAAGCAATCGTGCTAACTTGCATTCAGCCTTACTCAGTATAAACGACAATTCATCTGTTTCTGGTGGTCCGAGTCAAGGTAATGTGGGTACAACTCAATCTACTGGTAACTCAGTTTTGCCTCCTGCATTGGAAGCCTTGAGAGGGACGAGTCTGCCGATTGTGAGTAATTCCTACGGTATTGAGGCGTCCTTTCAGATCAACCCGAAATTTGTAGTCAGTGGTTGGGTGGGCTACACCAATGAGCGTACTCTTTCTACCCTCGGTGGAGCAATTCCGCGTGGTGATTTTGACGTTTGGAACTATGCCGTGACATTAGCCTTTCCAGATTTGGGTAAAAAGGGCAGTGTTGGAGGTATCATCGTCGGTATGGAACCTAGGGTTACTGGTGTAAGTAATAGTCTTAGAGGAGTAATCGGCAAAGATCCAGATATTTCATTGCACGTAGAAGGATTATACCAGTACTCACTCACCGACAATATCACGATTACACCAGGAATCATTTGGCTGACAGCACCGGATCATAATAGTAACAATAGTGGTGCTGTAATTGGCACTGTAAGAACTACCTTTACTTTCTAAGGCAAACGGTTCTTTGTACTTAAAGCACAGCTTTACTAGGGTGGGGTTTTACGCCCCTATTCCCTAGAGCAGTTATGACCCAGTGCAAGACGAAGATGACGAGGAAGGTCCAACAATTGCCGAATTATATAGAAACATTACTCTTTATGTGGTGACTGGTGAAGAAGAGGAGTTTTAAGATGTGTTTGACTGTGATTAATGTATGCTTGACAAATCAGCAGTCTTTTTTATTTAAGATTGCAGTTGTGATTGGATAACGTAGACGTTCACGCAGCAGCCTCGCGACCGAAACTGCCTCTAGCGATAGCAGCATAAAGACCTGAATCAACCAGTGATCGCTCTGATTCATCCAATTTCACCAAGAGGCAGCTCAGAGGATGTTTGAAAAGTTTTTAGAGGTCAAATATTATGCTAATCGCCTAACCATAATGCGGATCATGGCAAGATAAATAAAAGTCTCCGATGTTTCAGACAATAACTCATAGTCTCTAACCAATCGCCGACATCCCATCAGCCAACCGAAAGTTCGCTCGACTACCCAACGTTTTTTGAGCAATACAAAGCCCTTAGTACAGCATTTCATAAATCCGTGGCGAATTGAATCACCTACTGCTAAAGCTTAAAGAGACTCAATAACGCTACGAACTTGTGAAATCTTGTACTTAGTTTGTTCTGGTCGCAGAACCACCTGTACAATCCAACGGCAAGAATTCATCACCCATTGCATAAACGGCTCACCATCAAAACCACCATCAACCCAGATAGTTGTCAAGCGAGATATCTTCTGATTAGATTGCTTGACCTGTTTGAGAACTTGTTTACCCCCTTCACGCTCACCCACACTGGCTGCCGTAACCAAGACCCGCAAAACTAACCCTAAGGTATCAACAGTCATAAATCGCTTGCGCCCTTTTATTTTCTTACCTGCATCAAAGCCCACGCATTGACTCACCATCGCAGCACTCTTAATACTTTGACTGTCGATTATTGCCTCAGATGGACTCGGATGACGTTCCTGGTCAATCCTAACCCACTCTCTCTCGACTGTCGTGGATTTTTAGCCAAGTCCCATCTTGACGCAAAGTCTGCCGGACAGAGTACTCTGTCCGGCGAGCTTTGCGCCAATTGCGAAAATATGTGTAGACTGTCTGCCAAGCGGGGAAGTCTCCAGGTAGCGTAGACGCAAAGCGGCTTGCCGAAGGCATCGCCATCTCACTCCTTCTACCAAGATGTAAAAAATCGCATTCAGGACTTGCCACATATTGACTTCACGCTTACGACCACCTGGTTTCGCTTCTGGAATCAACTCGCGCTCGAAATTCATATTGTGCGCGGCTCAGGTTACTGGGGTAAGCTTTACTCATGTCGCTCTCTCGGTGCTGTTTATTATCTATACAAGCGCGTATACTGAGAGAGCTTTTTTACAACATACCCGACTTTTCAAACACCCTCTTAAGAAAAAATTTTGCGATTTACTGAAAATCGCATCGCTCTCTTGAAATATTACCAAGGGCGTTGGGTGGTAGAACGAACGCTTGCGTGGTTAGGTCGCTATCGCCTATGAAGTAAAGATTATGAGTATCTAACTGATACGAGCGAGGCAATGATTTACGCCGCGATGACGCACTTGATGCTAAGGCGAATAACTCGGAATCGTAGTTCTTAAACTGCTTAATTATTATTTTATAAACACCCTCTTATGCATGTGCTAATTGATGCATCTGCAACTGCTGTATCACAAACTCCCAATTCACCA
>JAQYWP010000987.1 GCA_029379285.1 Rhizonema sp. PD38 | reverse complement strand
GGTGAACCCGTTAGCGAAGCGGTAGCGAGGAACGAGCGTCAGGGCGGTTTATTTTTTCGGTATTCTTCTAGCGGGAAGGGAGTAATTATGAATTGTCTGAGATGTCTAATGAGTTGAAACTTGATTCCGATTTGTACCGAGGTTTAACAGAATGTTTGCCATTCTTATCACCTTTGAGCTAACGTTTAAAAGCTAGATGAACTCGCTTAACCGTATCCTGTCAAACCTAAGAGTAAAAAATACTCAAATTCAGCAATTTCCTAGACAAATCCAGAAGAATCAAATCTGACTTTAAGAATGGTAATAAGTCTTATTTGGTGTTTTAGTTAAGATTATATCTGAATTCTATTCTGGGAACAAGAGATAATTGAACAGCTATTTACAAGGCTTCAATTTTTTCCCATCACTCCATAAATAGTGCATCAATTACTTTTTTGGGGAAGTTAATGAAGTATGCTTTCATTCCATATGCACTTTGCTATTACTCCCGAACCGCTGCAAGATTACCTGTCTTCTTGATCTTCAAACTTGGCGTTTTTCTGGTGCGAGACGCTGCTTTGAAGGCACGGGCTGGGCGCGGGAAACCCGCCTACAGCAAGGGCTCCCTCCGGGTGACGCTCGTGGGCGGTTTTATATATCGGTATTCATGTATAGCGGGAAGTGAGTAACTTTGTTCATCCTCCCACATTTTGTATTTTACTCAAGCGAGAAGCATTATATGGATATATGGGCAACCGACGTATTTAATCTGAGTAAGATGCAGACCCGTCTGCCCAAAGATGTGTTTGAGTCGATCAAGAGTACCATTCACACGGGTAGCAAGCTAGATGTGTCTGTAGCAGGAATCGTTGCCGCAGCTATGAAAGACTGGGCGATTTCTAAAGGCGCATTGTATTACACTCACATTTTTTATCCGTTGACCAACATCACTGCCGAGAAGCATGATGGGTTTATCTCAGTGCAAAGAGACGGATCGGCGATCGCTGAATTTTCTGGTAAAGCGCTGGTGCAAGGGGAGCCGGATGGTTCATCCTTTCCCAATGGTGGCAATCGCTCTACATTTGAAGCCCGTGCCTACACTGCATGGGATGTCACTAGCTTTCCCTATGTAATGGAAACCGATAACGGGGTTACTTTATACATTCCCACGGTGTTCATTTCTTGGACAGGGGAAGCTCTAGACAAAAAAATGCCATTGCTTCGCTCCAATGCGGCGATGAGCAACGCGGCAACCCGATTGCTCAAACTGTTGGGGCATTCGGAAGTGGCGATCGTTAACTCTAGCTGTGGCGCAGAGCAAGAGTACTTCTTAATCGATGCTGAATATGCCCAAAGCCGCCCGGATATCTTGCTGACGGGCAGAACTTTGTTTGGACGACCTGCCGCCAAAGGGCAACAATTTGACGATCACTATTTTGGAGCGATTCCAGAGCGCGTCCAAGTCTTTATGCAAGAAGTAGAAGAGCGCCTGTATCGACTGGGGATTCCGGCAAAAACCCGGCATAACGAAGTTGCACCCGGTCAGTTTGAGATTGCCCCATTTTTTGAAGCGGCAAACGTGGCTAGCGACCACCAGCAGGTGACGATGACCATACTCAAAAACATCGCCAAGAAACACGGCTTTATGTGTCTGCTGCATGAAAAGCCTTTTGCAGGCATTAACGGATCTGGGAAGCACGTGAACTGGTCAGTGGGGAATGCTACGCAAGGCAACCTGCTTGATCCAGGTGATAATCCCCATACCAATCTGCAATTTTTGTTGTTTTGCGGGGCAGTAATTCGAGGGATTCACATATATGGACCATTGCTGCGAGCCGTGGTGGCAACTGCGGGTAACGACCATAGACTCGGTGCTAATGAAGCACCTCCCGCCATCATTTCAGTCTACCTGGGCAAACAGCTAGAAGATGTGTTTAACCAAATTAAGCAGGGAGAGGTCCCAAGCTCTACTCCCGGTGGCAAGATGAATTTGGGTGTACCCACCTTGCCAGAAATTAACAGAGATCCAAGCGATCGCAACCGCACTTCGCCCTTTGCCTTCACAAGCAACCGCTTTGAATTCCGGGCAGTCGGGTCTAACCAATCAGTCTCTGGTCCGCTAGTAGCCATGAACACGATTTTGACTGATTCACTCACATGGGTGGCAGAGCAGTTAGAAACTAACTTAGCAAACGGGAAAGCGCTGGATGCTGCTGTTATTGCCGTTGTCAAAGAAATCATGGAGGCTCATAGCGCCGTTGTCTTTGGCGGCAATGGCTACTCTGAAGAATGGCATAAACAGGCGGTTGAGGAAAGAGGATTGTTGAATTTGCGTACCACTGCTGATGCGTTGCCCATCTTGAAAAAGCAGTCTATGAAGGAACTGTTTGAAAGAACGGGAGTGCTGTCTGTTTCTGAACTTGAAAGCCGCTTTAATGTGTATGTAGAGCAGTACATTCAGGTGATTGAGATGGAAGCCAAGCTCGTGATTAGTATGGCAAAAACGATGATTTCTCCTGCGGTAAGCCGTCACTTATTAGAGCTTTCTACAAGTATTAACAACTTAAGACAAATCGGGATTGAGTCTGAGTTTGAGCAGGACAGTGCAAAAACGGTAGCTTCTTTGATAAAGCAGATGATGGATTCAGTCACAGAGTTAGACAATGCCATCAGCACGCATCATTTTACCCCACCCGAAGAACATATGGAGTACTGCGCCAAAACGCTCCGCCCGATGATGGATAAGGTTCGCAAATATGCAGATGCTCTTGAAGATGAAGTAGCGGATGATCTGTGGCCCTTACCCAAATACCAGAAGATGCTGTTCATCAAATAGCAAGTCGCTGCATTTATTTTGCGATTAAGTTGAATAATACTCCGGCGCTGCGTAATCTATCCATATAGTTATGGAAATTTTGGATATCCACAAGGATATCCAAAATCACGTAATCGGTTCGATTATAATAACTCTGCTAAGTTATTCAACCCACGTTCCGCACCCAAGGGTGTCACAGTCGGTTATTACTGAAATAATTTTCCTAATTAAGAATAAAATCATACATTATTGTCAAATAAAGACATTTTACCAACTCAGAGACAGTTCTCAATAAGTAGCAATAAGGATTCAAAGCAGCTTGAATGTTGTTTGATAGGTAAATTAGTATGTATATTTGAGAAATCATCAGTCATTCTGATATTTATCACTTCTCAACATAAAATTTGAACATGAACATGTTTATTAAGAGCTATCAACCAAATTAAATAGCTCGTTGATGAGAACTCATTATGAACGTTTTGTAAAAAGTCCTTGTAGTCGTGCGATCGCACTATCTCTGTGCTTGAGCCATCCAAAGCGCCTGCAACCAACGGAAGACGCCCCATACAAATGCAGTCTCAGGCTGTTTACACTGCCGATTGCTTTGAACTCTTTCAGTCAGCAATTGATTATCTAATCTTATCTATAAAATGCGATTGATAAGCATCTGAGGGGGTCAGCCGATGCCTGAAAGCCTCAGATGCTTATCAATAGTTAGTTAACTATAAGATTAACTAATTATAAGGCTTTACTACAGGTCGCCGGAAATAAATCTACCATCTAAAACAACTGAAAGCAACAGGGTTCCAGGCTTGTTGTACAGATA
>JAQYWP010000134.1 GCA_029379285.1 Rhizonema sp. PD38 | reverse complement strand
TCGCCTACGGCGAAAAACCCTCCTGCAGCGCTGGACTCACCGCACGGCGCAGGCTCGACAGTCACGCACCTGCCCGCGCTCTTGTACGCCAAGAAAAGAAAGAGAGAGCGCATTTCACAAATGATTTAGGATTGCTATATTAGCAGTCTTAACACCCAACAATATCCAATAACATCTTATTTTAAATCCAGCAAGCCATTGTCTTTTAATTTAGGATTGAAACGAATTTGTGCTTTTAAACCACGCGTTTCTAGCATTGCTAAAATTTCTGCCTCTACTCGCCGCGCGACATTTTTAAGGATTTTAATTTGCGTCATTTCATCATAAACGGGATTCTCATAATTGACTTGTTCTTCAGGCGTCATTAAAGTTTTAACATCAATAGGCTGCGTCCATTTTTCTTTATCATCTCCATTTCCTGAAGGTACACTACCATTTTCCGTAATCCAAGCATTCTCAATATTTTCTAAAATCGTGCGATTGGGACGTTCAATTGTTTGAACTTTCACCCAGTAGCAATGTTGGGGCTGACGCACTAAGTGCTGCCTTAAGCTAAGATAGATATCGCGGGAATATCCTACAAATTGGAGGTTTTTATCCCGATCAAAAATTGCATATACCCCGATTTTGCTTTGTAGTTGTTCAGGTAATTGACCACTATCATCAATGTAAGAAATGTCGTCTAGACTTTCTAAAGAAGTAAAAGTTGTTTCGATTGTCATATATTTAGTTTATACAAAGAAGTATTAAGACGTTTGAGAAAGTGGTATGTCTTGTCTTGATAGTCATCTCTTCGTTCCAACTCCCAAGACTATTTCCGATAAATTGCACAGAGACGACTGGGGTTAAATATTTTAGCATTAAACATGAAGTTCGGTGGTACGTTAATGATAGCGTAATCGTTAGATTCATAGTATTTTTCAAATTCTACAGGCATTCCTTTAGGAGTAGCTATACTGTATGGGACTGGCTGAAATACTAATTCTGTGAATTCAACTTTGTCACATTTACACTGTTGAGAAATTTGTGTTAAAAAGGCTTCAGTAATTAATAATTTGAAGAGAGTTGCTTTAGCTTCTGGTTCGAGAGTGAAATTCCCATCAAAATTTTGGATTATTTTTAAAGGCATTTTGCGGAAAGAGACTTATGAGTGACTGAGAAAAGATTCTAATATGAATAATATCCCTTTGACGCATTCAGCTATCCTACGCGATTGTGAATGATACACTTTTTAATGAACCTCTATACCGAAATAAACGGTATTGGCACTCTTTGTGAACCACCATAGATAATAGGGAGGAAACCTTATGGGATTGAGGCTTAACCAAATTGTTCCTTGGGGGCGTTCTCTACAGGAATATGTTCAGATGTTCGCTCTCAGTGGTGATGATCTACAACGGAAAATTCTTGATTGTGCTGGTGGGCCTGCTAGTTTCAATGCTGAAATGAAGCAGCTTGGATATCACGTCATTTCTTGTGACCCAATATACCAGTTTTCCGCAAGTGAGATTGAAAGACGTGTTGAAGAAACTTATCCGATTATGTTAAAGGGTGTAGAAGCCAATCAACAAAAGTTTATCTGGACGATGATGCGATCGCCAGAACACCTGTGTCAGGTTCGTATGGCAGCAATGCGCCAGTTCTCAACAGACTTTACGCAAGGACTGCAAGAGGGACGTTACTTTGTAGAGGTGCTGCCAAACCTGTCATTTGATACACAGCAGTTTGACTTAGCATTATGTTCTCATTTGTTGTTTACTTACTCAGACCAGCTATCGATGGAATTTCATCTAGCGGCGATTAAGGAAATGTGCCGAGTTGCAAGTGAAGTTCGTATTTTTCCATTGTTGGTCAACATGACAGCAGAAATTTCCCCTTTCTTGCAACCCGTAATGCGGGAATTAGAAGCTCAAGGTTACTCAGTAGAGATTCGACAAGTTCCCTATGAGTTTCAGCAAGGAGGAAATCAACTTTTACAGGCATTTGGGAAAGATAGAGGAAGCTTAGGAAGTAAGAAGGCGCTTCGCTGAAGTTACATTGAAGCTTCGTGTTACTAATCCGCTAAGCCGACATCAAGGTGCCAATTCTCTGAATTTGCCTGCTTCAGCACTCTGGTGAATTCACAATGTAGGTAAAATTTAACAGAAAAAGGCAAACGCGATTCATCATGACTACTATTGAGCGTTTACTTAACAAATCTTCACAAGGGAATTTTGATAAATAGTGGCGCGGAATCAGGTTGCCAGAGGTGTGTCTACGTTATAATGTGGCTATAGTTAAAGTCATAGCTGCTATAGTGTCAACGCTCCTCGTAAGTAGGATTGGCTCTTCGATTAGTGGCAGTTTAGTCTATGAAAATTTAGCATAGCCCAGATGTTGAGTGAAAAACTTCTGGGAAAATTTTTTGCCTGAAGCCTAATATTTAGCAAGAAGGATGCTATATTAGGAAATCTAGTAGTGTGTGCAAAAAATATTATTACTGGAATTGACTGTGGCGAATACAAAGTCTGCTCTCAAGCGTGCGAAAATTGCGGAACGCAATCGACTGAGGAACAAATCTTACAAGTCAGCAGTGAAAACTCTGATGAAGAAATCCCTAGCTGCTGTTGAAACCTATGCAGCAAATCCGAGTCCCGAATTACAGCAGGAAGCACTTGCTCATATGTCGGAGGCTTACAGCAAGATTGACAAAGCTGTGAAGCGGGGAGTATTGCATCCCAATACTGGAGCTAGGAAAAAGTCGAGATTAGCCAAAAAGCTAAAAGCTCATACACAATCGGCAGCAACGGCACAATAGTCATAAAGTTGTGAGTCATTTGTCGTTAAGTAAAGACTTGAGAGCGATCACTCGCTCCTTTGTCAACTGCAAATTTGCCGCCTAAAATTGAGGGATGAATCTTTAATTGTTTCGCATACTATACGGCAAAGTGTTTGACTGGGGCAGAAAGCTGATAGCTTCGTACCATACCTTGAGCGTAAACTGACAAAGGACAAAGAATGCAGCTGATAGATACCCACGTTCATATCAACTTTGACGGTTTCCAGCAAGATTTAGAGACAGTGCGATCAAGATGGCTTGAAGCAGGTGTAGTACGTTTAGTGCATTCCTGTGTGGAACCATCAGAATTTGCCAGCATTCAAGAGTTAGCTCACCGATTTCCCGAACTCAGCTTTGCTGTAGGTTTGCATCCTTTAGACGCAGAACAATGGAATAATCAGACAGCAGAGCAAATCATGTCTTTGGCTGGTTCTGACTCTAAAGTGGTGGCAATTGGAGAAATGGGATTGGATTTTTACAAAGCAGATAACTGCGAGCAACAAATTGTGGTGTTTGAGGCACAGTTAGCGATCGCCACCGAACTAAACCTGCCAGTGATTATCCATTGTCGCAATGCTACGGCACAGGTAAGGGAAGTATTACAAAAATGGAAAAACCTCAAAGGAGAAAAAGTTCGGGGTGTCATGCACTGTTGGGGTGGAACGCCAGAAGAAACATCATGGTTTGTTGATTTGGGCTTTTACATCAGCTTCAGTGGCACTGTGACTTTTAAAAACGCTGTTCAAATTCAAGCGTCGGCAGCTATGGTGAGAAGTGATCGTCTGTTGATTGAAACAGACTGCCCTTTCCTTGCGCCAGTCCCCAAACGTGGAGAACGGCGCAATGAACCTGCATACGTTCGTTATGTAGCTGAAAAAGTTGCTCACCTGCGGGGGGAAACTGTGGAGGTGATCGCCTCTGTGACAACCCAAAATGCCTGTGAACTCTTTGGTTTATCACTGGAAAGTGCGTTGTAATTTATACATGGGGATAAATTGACAAAAATAAAACTTGATTTGGGCAAAAATATGGTATGATTTCGTCTAAAAAAGCTTTGCTTGCGTCATAATATTTAAAGATGCGATCGCTCAACCAGAACGCGCAATACCCGTCAAGTAGTTGTATGAAATCTAGAACTACCCATTTCCACGTTTTTTGAGTTAGAGAGCAAAAAGTCAGAGCTTCATTTTTTACCTATAACAAAATTATTAGACGTTATTACCTTGCGATCGCCACCCACCACAAATCAAGTCATACAGATACAAAGCCAACAATCCTCCTGAGTCTTGAGGATAATATTCCTTTAAGTAGAAACACTATGATTGCCGAAAAGAAACACTAAGTGTAAGTCTTTCTTAAAGGGGGATTGCGGTCAAAACAAAACTTATTTCCGAAAAAGCTTCACCATTCGCAATAGACAAATGTCGATAGATAGTTGATTTTGGTAATTTTTCCCGAAGAAAAGGGAATAACCCCCTTGCCAAAATCCTCATTTCTAGTTTTAATAGCTCCATTTGCCTATACCTGTGCTATAAGCGCAGGTGGTGTTAGGAGAACCCACACAGACAAGTTTAACCAGGATAACAAAGGTAGAGGCATGACTAACGAAACAATTATGGAACCCGCCTTTTTGTTGCCCGACTTAATAGAAATCCAGCGGGCTAGTTTCCGGTGGTTTTTAGAAGAAGGGCTGATAGAAGAATTGAACTCCTTTAGTCCGATTACAGACTATACTGGCAAACTTGAACTGCACTTTTTGGGTCAAAACTACAAACTCAAGGAGCCTAAGTATGGTGTCGATGAAGCGAAACGGAGGGATAGTACTTACGCCGTACAGATGTACGTACCGACACGCTTAATCAATAAAGAAACCGGGGAAATCAAAGAGCAAGAAGTCTTTATTGGCGATTTACCTTTGATGACAGATCGCGGCACATTTATTATTAACGGTGCCGAGCGTGTGATTGTCAACCAAATCGTGCGCAGTCCTGGAGTTTACTATAAATCAGAAATTGACAAAAACGGACGGCGGACCTATTCAGCGAGCTTAATACCCAACCGGGGAGCGTGGTTGAAATTTGAAACAGACAGAAACGACTTGGTGTGGGTGCGGATTGACAAAACCCGCAAGCTATCAGCACAAGTTCTTCTGAAGGCGCTATCGTTGTCAGACAACGAAATCTTTGATGCGTTGCGCCATCCAGAGTATTTCCAGAAAACCATTGAAAAAGAAGGGCAGTTCTCAGAAGAAGAAGCACTGATGGAGCTGTACCGCAAACTGCGTCCCGGTGAACCACCGACAGTCTTGGGCGGACAACAACTTTTAGACTCACGTTTCTTTGATCCCAAACGCTACGATTTGGGACGTGTGGGACGTTACAAGCTCAATAAGAAGTTGCGCCTGCAAGTTCCAGAACCGACAAGAGTATTGACTTCTGTGGATATATTAGCAGCAGTAGACTACTTAATCAACCTGGAATATGACATTGGCAATACCGACGACATCGACCACTTGGGCAACAGACGGGTAAGAAGCGTTGGTGAGTTGCTGCAAAACCAGGTGCGCGTGGGTTTAAACAGGTTGGAGCGGATTATTCGCGAACGGATGACTGTATCGGATGCTGAAGTGCTGACCCCTGCGTCATTGGTGAACCCCAAACCATTGGTAGCGGCAATTAAAGAATTCTTTGGTTCATCGCAGTTGTCGCAATTTATGGATCAAACCAATCCTTTGGCGGAACTGACTCACAAACGCCGTCTTTCAGCCTTAGGTCCCGGTGGATTAACCCGCGAACGCGCAGGATTTGCGGTACGGGATATTCATCCTAGTCACTACGGTCGCATTTGCCCGATTGAAACACCGGAAGGTCCCAACGCCGGTTTGATTGGCTCCCTTGCAACTCATGCTCGGGTCAACTCATATGGCTTCCTGGAAACGCCATTTAGACCTGTAGAAAATGGTTTTGTGCGGTATGACATTGCGCCGGCGTATATGACGGCTGATGAAGAAGACGATCTGCGGGTGGCAGCAGGAGATGCGCCTACGGACGAAAACGGCTACCTGGTCGGACCGCAAGTGCCAGTGCGTTACCGTCAGGAATTTTCCACCACAACGCCAGAACAAGTAGACTATATCGCAGTTTCCCCAGTACAAATTGTATCGGTAGCTACCAGCATGATTCCCTTCTTGGAGCATGATGATGCTAACCGGGCGCTGATGGGATCGAACATGCAAAGGCAGGCAGTTCCCTTGTTGAAACCGGAGCGTCCTTTGGTGGGAACCGGTTTGGAAGCACAAGGAGCAAGAGACTCTGGGATGGTGATTATCTCCCGTACTGAGGGTGATGTTACTTACGTGGATGCCACCGAAATTCGTGTCAGACCGAAACCGAATACATCAGAAATTAAGTACAAAATCTCCAAGTACCAGCGCTCGAACCAAGACACCTGTCTTAACCAAAAACCGTTGGTGCGCGTGGGTGAAAGAGTTGTAGCAGGTCAGGTGCTAGCTGACGGTTCTTCCACAGAAGGTGGAGAACTGGCACTGGGACAGAATATCGTCGTTGCCTACATGCCTTGGGAAGGTTACAACTACGAAGACGCCATTCTGATCAGCGAAAAACTGGTGCAAGAAGATGTCTACACTTCAATTCACATCGAAAAATATGAAATTGAAGCCAGACAAACCAAGTTGGGACCAGAAGAAATTACCAGAGAAATTCCCAACGTCGGGGAAGATGCTTTGCGACAGTTGGACGAACAAGGAATTATCCGCATTGGTGCTTGGGTGGACGCGGGTGATATTCTCGTGGGAAAAGTGACACCAAAAGGTGAATCCGACCAGCCACCAGAAGAAAAACTGTTGCGGGCAATCTTCGGAGAAAAGGCGCGGGATGTACGAGACAACTCTCTGCGCGTACCCAACGGTGAAAAAGGACGCGTGGTTGATGTGCGTTTGTTTACCCGCGAACAAGGTGATGAACTGCCACCAGGAGCAAATATGGTGGTGCGGGTGTACGTCGCCCAGAAAAGGAAAATCCAAGTCGGCGATAAAATGGCAGGACGCCACGGTAATAAGGGGATTATTTCTCGGATTTTGCCGATAGAAGATATGCCGTATTTGCCAGATGGTTCACCCGTGGATATTGTCCTGAATCCCTTGGGTGTACCCAGCCGGATGAACGTCGGACAAGTGTTTGAATGTTTGTTGGGTTGGGCGGGTCACCATTTAGGAGTGCGGTTTAAGCTGACACCTTTTGATGAAATGTACGGCGAAGAATCATCGCGGTCCATCGTGCATGGCAAGTTACTGGAAGCAAGGGAGGAAACAGGTAAAGACTGGGTGTACAACCCAGAACAACCGGGGAAAATTATGGTCTACGACGGTCGCACGGGCGAAGCCTTTGACAGACCCGTAACTATTGGTGTTGCCTACATGTTGAAGCTGGTGCACTTGGTGGACGACAAAATCCACGCCCGCTCCACAGGTCCCTACTCACTCGTCACCCAACAACCCTTGGGAGGTAAAGCACAGCAAGGCGGTCAGCGGTTTGGGGAAATGGAAGTGTGGGCACTGGAAGCCTTCGGTGCCGCCTACACTTTACAGGAATTGCTGACAGTCAAATCAGATGATATGCAGGGACGGAATGAAGCACTCAATGCGATCGTTAAAGGCAAGGCAATTCCCAGACCCGGTACGCCAGAATCTTTCAAAGTGTTGATGCGAGAACTGCAATCGTTGGGCTTAGATATCGCCGTCCATAAGGTCGAAACACAAACAGACGGTAGTTCTTTAGATGTGGAAGTCGATTTGATGGCAGATCAATCAGCCCGCCGCACACCTTCACGTCCAACTTATGAATCTCTGACCCGCGATTCGAGCGAAGAAGAATAGAAAATTGTTAATGGTTAGTCGTTAATTGTTAATAGTGAGTAGTTTTAAACAACTAACCGTTAACAATTAACCATTAACTATTAACCATTAACTATTAACCATTAACTATTAACTATTAACAATTCCTCATTACTATGAGAACCGCCCAAACCAATCAGTTTGACTACGTAAAAATCGGCTTAGCATCGCCTGAACGGATTCGTCAGTGGGGTGAAAGAACTTTACCTAACGGTCAGCTTGTGGGGGAAGTCACTAAGCCGGAAACAATTAATTACCGCACATTGAAGCCGGAGATGGATGGCTTGTTCTGCGAGCGCATTTTTGGTCCGGCGAAAGATTGGGAATGTCACTGCGGTAAGTATAAAAGAGTACGCCATCGCGGAATTGTTTGCGAACGCTGTGGGGTAGAGGTGACGGAATCAAGAGTCCGCCGTCACCGCATGGGTTATATAAAACTGGCGGCACCTGTTGCTCACGTTTGGTATCTCAAAGGTATTCCCAGCTATATTGCCATCTTGCTGGATATGCCATTGCGAGATGTGGAGCAAATTGTTTATTTCAACTCTTATGTTGTTCTTAGTCCTGGGAATGCAGAGACTTTAACATATAAGCAGTTATTGAGCGAAGATCAGTGGCTAGAAATAGAAGACCAAATTTACAGTGAAGATTCTCAATTGCAGGGAGTCGAAGTGGGTATTGGTGCTGAGGCACTGCTGCGGTTGTTAGCTGACATTAAATTAGAGCAGGAAGCTGAAAGCCTGCGGGAAGAAATTACCACTGCTAAAGGTCAAAAACGGGCAAAGCTGATCAAGCGACTGCGAGTCATTGACAACTTTATTGCCACAGGCTCCAAACCGGAGTGGATGGTGATGAGTGTCATTCCCGTAATTCCTCCGGATTTGCGTCCGATGGTACAGTTGGATGGTGGACGTTTTGCGACAAGCGATTTAAACGATTTGTATCGGCGAGTGATCAACCGTAACAATCGTTTGGCACGCCTCCAAGAAATTTTGGCTCCAGAGATTATCGTCCGCAATGAAAAGCGGATGCTGCAAGAAGCTGTGGATGCTTTAATCGACAACGGACGTCGGGGACGAACGGTTGTCGGCGCAAATAACCGACCACTAAAATCTCTGTCGGACATTATTGAGGGTAAACAAGGACGTTTCCGGCAAAACTTGCTGGGTAAACGTGTAGACTACTCCGGACGGAGTGTGATTGTGGTAGGACCAAAACTCCACATCCACCAATGCGGGTTGCCGCGTGAAATGGCGATTGAGTTATTTCAACCGTTTGTGATCAATCGCCTGATCCGTAGTGGCATGGTGAATAACATCAAAGCGGCGAAAAAGCTGATCTCACGCTCCGATCCAAGTGTTTGGGATGTTCTTGAAGAAGTCATTGAAGGGCATCCTGTGATGCTTAACCGTGCGCCAACACTGCATCGCTTGGGAATTCAAGCGTTTGAACCAATTTTGGTAGAAGGAAGAGCAATTCAACTGCACCCACTTGTTTGTCCGGCATTTAACGCTGACTTTGACGGCGATCAGATGGCTGTACACGTCCCACTTTCACTGGAAAGTCAGGCGGAAGCACGGTTATTGATGCTTGCCTCCAACAACATTTTGTCACCAGCTACCGGCAGACCAATCATTACACCCAGTCAAGATATGGTCTTGGGAACATACTACTTAACTGCAGAAAATCCGCAAGCAACAAAGGGAGCAGGGCTTTACTTTTCTTCACTTGATGATGCCATTATGGCTTACGAGCAGCAGCAAGTGGAACTCCACGCTTATATCTACGTGCGGTTTGATGGCGAAGTTGAAACCGATAAACCAGATGCAGAACCATTAAAAGTAGAAGAAAATAGTGACGGATCAAGGACGTTGCTTTATAAATTCCGCCGCGTCAGAGAAGATGCTCAGGGGAATTTACTCTCTCAGTACATCCGTACAACTCCAGGTCGCGTTATTTACAATAAGGCGATTCATGAAGCGTTAGCGAGTTGATGGTTGATGGTTAATTGTTAATTGTTAATAGCAACAACCCACAATCAACTATCATCCATCAATAACCCACAATCAACTATCATCCATCAACAACCCACAACCCACAATTAACAAATGACTGAAAAACTTATTTTTCGGAATCGTGTAGTTGGCAAAAGTCAACTGAGAAATTTAATTTCTTGGGCATTTACACATTGCGGTACAGCGCGGACGGCGGTGATGGCGGACAAATTGAAAGATTTGGGATTTCGCTATGCCACTAAAGGTGGGGTTTCCATCAGTATTGATGATTTGATGGTGCCACCAACCAAGCGAGCGCTCCTGGAAGCCGCCGAAGCAGAAATTCGGGCGACGGAAAGCCGCTATCAAAGAGGAGAAATTACGGAAGTAGAACGTTTCCAAAAGGTAATTGACACTTGGAACGGAACTTCAGAAGCTCTCAAAGATGAAGTTGTCAATCACTTTGAGAAAACCAATCCTCTGAATTCGGTGTATATGATGCAAAACTCCGGCGCGAGGGGTAACATCTCTCAAGTCCGGCAGTTGGTGGGCATGCGGGGATTGATGGCAGATCCGCAAGGTGAAATTATCGATTTACCGATTAAAACGAACTTCCGTGAAGGGCTGACGGTAACCGAATACATTATCTCTTCTTACGGTGCTCGCAAAGGATTGGTGGATACAGCTTTAAGAACGGCAGACTCCGGTTATCTCACGCGCCGTCTGGTGGATGTGTCCCAGGATGTGATTATTCGGGAATTTGACTGTGGCACGACTCGAGGAATTCCCATTCGCTCGATGACTGAAGGGGATAAAGTTTTGATTCCCATCAGCACGCGCTTGTACGGACGAGTTGTGAATGTGGATGTGGTACACCCGAAAACAGGAGAGTTGATCGCCGCACGTAATACTCCGATGTTTGAGGAGTTGTCAAAGCAAATTGAAAAAGCCCTTGTTAAAGAAGTGATTGTGCGTAGTCCTCTGACTTGTGAAGCGGCGCGTTCAGTTTGCCAACACTGCTACGGTTGGAGTTTGGCACATGCGAAAATGGTGGATTTGGGCGAAGCAGTGGGGATTATTGCCGCCCAAAGCATCGGCGAACCGGGAACCCAGCTCACCATGCGGACGTTCCACACGGGTGGTGTGTTTACAGGCGAAGTCGCCAGACAAGTGCGCTCGGAAATAGATGGCACGATTCGCATTCCCAAAAAGGTGAAAACTCGACCATTCCGGACACGCCACGGGGAAGATGCTTTATATATTGAAGCTAACGATACTCTGATTTTAGAGCCGACTTCAGAGTCGGGCGAGGAAGTCAATAGAGAAATTGCCGTTACCCAAGGTTCAACTCTTTATATTTTTAACGGGCAGCAGGTGAAGAAAGGTCAACTGATTGCTGAAGTTGCCTTAGGTGGTCGCACAACCCGTACTAATACGGAAAAAGCTGTCAAAGATGTTGCTTCCGATTTAGCCGGAGAAGTCAGATTTGCCGATGTCGTCGCTGAACAAAAAACAGACCGTCAAGGCAATACTACCACGACAGCCGCACGAGGTGGTTTGATTTGGATTCTCTCAGGAGAAGTCTATAATTTGCCACCGGGTGCGGAACTCATCGTCAAAGATGGCGATGCGATTCTGATGAACGGTGTTTTGGCAGAAACCAAGCTCACAACCGTTCATGGTGGTGTCGTCCGTTTGCCGGAAGCGACTCCCGGTAAGGGAACGCGGGAAATTGAGATTATTACGGCGTCTGTGGTGTTAGATCAAGCTACCGTCACCGTTCAAAGTTCTCAAGGAAGAAACAATTACTTAGTCTCCACTGGCAATAACCAAGTCTTTAACCTCAGAGCCACTCCAGGAACCAAAGTCCAAAACGGTCAGGTGGTGGCAGAGTTGATTGACGATCGCTACCGTACAGTCACAGGTGGATTGCTCAAATATGCCGGTGTGGAAGTTCAGAAGAAAGGTAAGGCAAAGCTGGGTTATGAAGTGGTGACAGGTGGCAGCTTGTTATGGATTCCGGAAGAAACCCACGAAGTCAATAAAGACATTTCCTTGCTGTTAGTAGAAGATGGTCAGTATGTGGAAGCTGGCACAGAAGTCGTCAAAGATATCTTCTGTCAAAATAATGGTGTCGTCGAAGTCACTCAGAAAAATGACATTCTCCGAGAAGTCGTGATTAAGCCTGGGGAGTTGATGATGGCAGACGATCCGGAATCAGTGATGGGCAAGGATGCAACCTTTGTCCAACCCGGAGAAGAGTTCATGGGGCAAGTGATGACGGAGTTACGCTACATCGAGTACGTAGAGTCCCCAGAAGGTCCCGCACTCCTTAGCCGTCCGGTGGTAGAATTCCCCGTCCCGAGTCATCCAGATGTGCCTTCAACAACATCGGTCAGCCAGCAAACCGGACGCTCAATTGAGTTAAGAGCAGTACAAAGACTACCCTACAAAGATTCTGAGCGCGTGAAGACAGTGGAAGGGGTCGAACTTCTCCGTACCCAGTTAGTGTTGGAAATTGACTCAGAAAATGAAGACCACAATGCCTCTCCTTTAGCCGCCGATATTGAATTGGTGCAAGACGTGGATGACCCCGAGGTGAATCGCTTGCAACTAGTGATTTTGGAGTCTTTGGTTGTGCGCCGAGACATCACCGCCGACGCCACTCAAGGTAGTACCGAAACAACTCTCGCCGTGGAAGATGGCATGACCATCGCCCCAGGCTCAGTCGTTGCCCGCACCCAAATCTTGTGTAAAGAAGGCGGTACCGTCCGAGGCTTGCAAAAAGGTACTGAGGCCGTCCGTCGTTGTTTGGTATTACGCACAACAGACCTTGTGACCTTGACAACCACCGTCCAACCAAAGGTCCGACCAGGCGACTTGCTCGTTGAAAGCACAGAAATTGTCAATGGAGTTTTCGCCGAACAATCCGGCATAGTGATGGCAGTCAAGAAGGGAGCAGGGGGAGCAGGGGGAGCAGAGGGAGCAGGGGGAGAAAATTCTTCTCCAACCTCTCTTCCT
>JAQYWP010000986.1 GCA_029379285.1 Rhizonema sp. PD38 | reverse complement strand
GAATATAAGTCTGGCGAAACTAGAATTATTTTTCGCCAGTTATCAACCAGTACAAGAAAGATTGGACATAAAGACTTTTATCTTGTAGACGTTCCCTAACATGAATGTGGTAAAGCGTTCTGCCAAGAAATTTATTTGAAGTTTTGACTTCATCAAAAAGTTCATTGTATACCAGAGGAGCAAGAACATTTAGCATCGGTTCTGTTTGCACTTGCTGCCAAATTTCTGTATGTAAGACGACTCCTGAAAGATGATGCGCCAGGAAAAGCCCCAGGAATAGCGCCCTTCTACAGCCAAAAGCATTAGCGTTTCTCAAGACTTTTTCCCAATTGAGATTGGGGTGGTTGTGAATGAGTGTAGCAATGTCACAAAACCATGAAAGTTTTTCCCACATATGTCTAGAGCCATGCACGCACAAGATTGGTAGCCAGTCTTCTACGGGTAGATAAGACACAGTTGTACCCGCAAAGGAAAAGGGTTCTATGTCTTGCCATAAATCTTTCGGTTCAATGGGAGATATATACTTTGGTGCAATTCGCCAATGAATTTCTATAAAAATTCTTTTGTCATCATGAATAAAATCATAGGTATGCTCGGTTTTAGCTTGCAGATAAGCAATTTCTTTTGTATGAGTCATTTCAATATTGGGTCGATATCCTTGCTCCAGCAGCAGTTTCTTAACTGCAAAAATATCTTGCTGCTGTACAATAATATCTAAATCACCAAACTGCCGTAGAGCTAAGTTACCGTAAATAAAACTGGCTAAAACTGGACCTTTGTAGGGTACGGCGACAATTCCTTGCTCTTTCAACAAACTCAAGAGTTTGATGAGTTCTCCAGTTAAAAACAAGTTATGTTCTGCGATCGCGTAGAACCTGCCGCGCATCTGATTTAACGCGGATTTAGGGATGACTTCTGGGCAGATACTATTGAAGCGCGTGTACATTAAGGGTATGACACCATGTATATCTGCTGTTTCGAGCAGCTTTTCCCAATCTATGTTCTGTTGAACCAAAGCTTTGATGCGCTCAATAGTTGCACTATTAAGCTGAGTGCGGACACTGCAAAGAATTAGCTCGATTTCAGAGCTAGTTTTAATACTTTGGTTTTTATTCTCGAGTTTAGGTAATGTTTGCATGAATCAGTTGATATTATTTTCAATAATCGACTTGCAGAAGGCTCTCTCGGTGAACTACTTACTGTATACTTCATTACGCTAATACGTTCCGGAAATAATGGATGACAAAACTACTGAGAGTTTAAGTAGTTTTACGTGGTCAATCAGCTTCGCTCCGGAACTTTTGCGATCGCATGTAAAAAACAGATCCGCGACAACTCTTACGGATACAGAGGCGCGAATGGGGGGTTTTACCTTCACCGAATTGTAAAAAACCTACCCCAAGTTGCGGGTTATCAAGTACAAACTTACCCACTCATTCATCCCCTTCAAAACCCATCTCCGACTTCTTCAAAAAGCGCGATCGCACTTCTCCCCCCTGAACTGTTACCTCTGTGCAAAGCATTTAGTTTGAGATTGACAACTTGGTGCGCTCTCATTCGCGTCTCTGTATCCTCCAAGAAGTCGAGGATATAATGTATTATCTTAATCGCACTTAGTTAATAAACCTTGAGCGTACAAATCATTTGTAAAAGTATCCACATCTAACCGTAGGGTGGCTTCATCAACCTCGTAGCTTCTCAATAGTGCTGTGACTACTTTTTCAAGATTGCCGTGTTCAATAATAGCTAGCCAAATATCAGCAGCGATACCAGTTAAGCAAAAGCTTTCCTGAGTTGCCAAATGACCAATTACAATCTGCCCCTCATACTCTCCAAAGATGACTTGTGAGTCTGGTTGAATGAGTCCTTTACTCTGTGGCTGAATCTGGATAGTTGGAGCTTGAGTAGCAGCTTTAAGTCGATTTTTCAAGCAGATTTCTGGAGGAATCAAAAGCCAACAACCCTCAATCTTTTCAGTCACAGGGTTCCAAACAAAGCGATCTGGTTCATTCCAACTGAAGCAGATATTGTCTGTTTTCCCTACCCAGTAGCGGATTCCATCTAGCTGTGCGAGGCAGTTTGCTTGCCAATCTAAGTAATGATCGCCAAGATCTTCTAGTGCATAGTCATGAAGATCTTGAGCGCTCAAACAGGCAATCACGTTCGGCTCACGGACTGCGATCGCTTGACGCAAATCGGGATGAGAATAAAGATGGGCAAATATGACTGCCTCATGAGAATGAGACTGTAAAAACTGGCCAAGTCGAGAGCCTGTAAAAACGCAGTCATCCACCACCACCCAAGGCACATGAGTCGATGAAGGTGGCTGTAATTGATCGCTACGCAATCCCAAAGCGTAAGCCAACATTCCCAAAACTATTAATCCCCCACGGGGAACCCCAGTAAAGTGAAACTCCTTTAATTGATCACCAAAGCGATCTACTAATTGTTTCGCCAGACGCTCACAATCTGCTTCCGCTTGACGATAGCTGACGTAGCGCAGACGAGTTATGTTTGTATTCAAATCCTGGTATTCTGTAGCAATTCGCATTTTACCAGCTTCATCCAAGCGACCTAATACAAAGAGTGCAGGTTGGGGAGTCGGACGAACAATCAATACGTTTCCTGGCATTTCTGCCCAGATGGCACTACAGGCAATAGCTTGAGATAGTCCAAAGAGTGCCTCAGTGGGTTCCCTGAACTGAAGTTCACGACTGTACTGAGCCAAAACCGCAGAGTCAATAGAAATACCATAAATTTTAGGTAATGATATTGATGGCGGCAGTTGTGCCTCTTGAGTTTGATAGATAATTTCTGGCGACATACTTAAACGGCAACACTACTAGTAACTTCCATTTGCTCTTTCCAAGACTGGGCATAAAAACCACCCTGAGCCAGCAATTCATCATGGCTTCCCGATTCCACAATTTGACCGGCACGCATGACGTGAATGATGTCAGCCCGCATTGCTAAGGTGAAGCGATGAGTAATGACAACCGCAGTCCGTCCATTAGCCATTGCGCGGAATCGCTCCAACCAATCAAATTCAGCCCAAGGATCCATTGCACTGGTGGGTTCATCGAGAATAATGATTTCGGCACGTCGCAAAAATGCTCTTGCCAAAGCAAGACGTTGCCATTGTCCACCACTGAGTTCTGTACCTTCCGGAAACAACTTACCTAATATTGAGCTGTAACTTTGAGCTAAGCTAGCAATCTTCTCATGAATGCCAGCTTCTTTAGCCGCCAACTCAATCTCATCTGGGCTGGGAGTTGCTGACCAATCACCCAAAGCAATGTTTTCAGCAGCAGTGAGGTAGTAAGAAACAGGAAACTGGAACAGAACTGTAATTAAACGCTGATATTCTGTCACAGATAAATTGCGAATATCAATTCCATCTAGTTGAATACAACCAGATTCTGGGTCATAAAAACGACAAAGTAACTTGATTAAAGTACTCTTTCCTGCACCGTTATCGCCGACAATCGCCACTATTTTCCCTGCTGGAATCGTCAGATTGAAATTTTCTAAAACGGGGCGATCACTACCAGGATAGCTAAAACTAACTTGTTGAAAGCTAATTCCCTGCTGTAGCTGCTTGGGAACAGGCAAGGGCTGGGTTGGGC
>JAQYWP010000985.1 GCA_029379285.1 Rhizonema sp. PD38 | reverse complement strand
AACCAGTCGCAAAGTCCCATTACCTACCTATCCTTGGCAACGTCAGCGCTATTGGGTCAAATCTACACCGAACTTATTTGAAAAATCAACTCCCAAGCTGCATCCATTAGTAGACAAGCAGTTGCTATCGCCTCTGTGCAAACAAACTTTCTTTGAGACTCGTTTTAATACTGAATTACTGCCATTTTTAGGGGACCATATAGTTTACAACGAAATAGTTGTACCGGGAGCGTGTCACTTATCATTGTTATTGGCAGCAGCGGAATTGACATTTGGGCGATCGCACTGCTTAGTAGAAAATATAGTCTTTCCCAAAGCGTTGGCAATTGCGAAGGGTAAAGAGCGTATTGTACAGTTAACATTCACACCTCAGGAAACAGATAATTCTTTAGCAGCACAAATCTTGAGTTTTGAAACTCCTTCTCGCCCTGGAGAACAGGTAAGCAGTTGGGTTGTTCACGCTACAGCGCAAGTGTCATCAAGAAATGAGAGTATTCCACAAGCTCTTTCCAACAGGGAGATTCAGGAACGTTGTCACCAAGAAATAACAGGTGCAGAGCTTTACCAAGCACAGTGGGAACGCCAGATTGAATTAGGAGCTAGCTTCCGTTGGCTCACCACAGTTTGGATAGGAGAGCGAGAAGCACTAGGTTGTTTGCAATCACCCCCAGATGCATTTGATGCTGGAGAGTATCAATTACATCCAGGCTTAATCGACTCTTGTTTCCATTTAATACTAGCAGCCACAGGCACCATCAGCGGCGACGAGACATTTATACCCTTGAGCATCAAACAGTTCCGGTTCTTCCAACGTCCAAAGAGTGATTTGCTCTGGTGTCATGCAAGATTACAACTCGGGACACAATCCCAGGAAGATAAGCGGGTTGGAGACCTCTTTGTGTTTGACGATGCTGGAAATGCAGTAGCAGAAGTCATTGGCTTTGAAGCAAGAAAAGCCTCTCGTAAAATCTTGCTCAATAGTTTACAATCTGAAGAACAGGATTGGTCATACCAAATCCACTGGCAAGCACAAGAACATTCTGTACCATCCCTAGTTAATCAAGAAATAGGAAATTGGTTAATTTTCACCGATGCTACAAAACGCGGACTTGAATTAGCCCATGAGCTACAACAGCAAGGTCAGCAAACTCTACTTGTAGAAATCGGAGAGACTTTTTGCCAGTTAGGAACTCAACATTACCAGCTTAATCCTGCACAACCTCAACACTTCCAGCAACTTTTACAAAACATTCCCAGCTTACACGGTGTTGTTCACCTATGGGGTTTAGTAGAGAATTCATCTAGTCAAGATTTATCTTTGGAAAATCTTGAAAAAGCACAAACATTGGGTTGCGCCAGCGTTCTACACTTAGTACAGGCACTTGTGCAGTCGCACCAACAAACTCAACTGCCTCGTTTGTGGTTAGTAACTAGAGGTACCCAAGCTATAGATAGAGACCTTGAACCTTTAGAATTGTCTCAGACAACTCTTTGGGGACTGGGTCGTGTCATTGCTATCGAAAATCCAGAACTATGTTGTACACGTGTTGATTTGGCACCCTCTGCTAATAAAGAAGTTGATATCCAAATTTTACTAGCAGAGTTACTTTCCCCAGACGGAGAAGACCAAATTGCCTATGATCAACTCAGAAGACGATATGTAGCTCGTCTAGAACCAATCCGTAATCTATTGCCCAAATCCCCAGTATCAGTAACATCTGAGGGTAGTTACTTGATTACTGGAGGGCTTGGTTCTCTAGGGCTGAAAGTAGCACAGTGGCTTGCTGAGCAAGGAGCAAAGCACTTAGTTCTCCTTGGGCGTCATTCACCTAAAGCCGCCGCTCAAAATGCGATCGCTCACTTAGTAACAGTTGAAGTTGAAATTACAGTCATCACAGCAGATGTTGCCAATTTGCAAGAAATGGCTCAGTGTTTCCAAACAATTTGCTCTTCCCATCCTCCTTTACGTGGTATCATCCACGCAGCTGGAGTTCTGGATGATGGGCTGCTGTTACAACAATCTTGGGAGCGGTTTAGGCGTGTGATGGCTCCGAAACTAGCTGGGGCATGGAACCTGCACACCTTAACACAAAACTTGTCTCTAGATTTCTTCGTCTGTTTCTCTTCCATTGCTTCCCTCATAGGTTCAGCTGGACAAAGCAGTTATGCAGCTGCTAATGCCTTTATGAATGCACTAGCTTCCTATCGACAAGCGCTGAGTTTACCTGGATTGACAATTAGCTGGGGACCATGGGCAGAAATAGGAATGGCAGCTAGTTTGAGTAGTCAAGAGCAAGCTAGGTTAAGAACTCAAGGAATTTCTCCTATTATGCCAGAGCAAGGCTTGCAAGTGTTAGGGGAATTATTAACTCAGCAAATACCTCAAGTAGGGGTGATGACGGTGGATTGGTCCTTATTTGTGAAGCAGTTTTCTTCACAAGCCAACCTGCGGCTGTTCGAGGTACTTGCTCCCACATCAGCACCAGCCAGCGATCGCTCACAATTTGTCCAGCAATTAGAAGACACTGCCCCTCACGCTCGTCAACAACTCTTAACAACTCATGTACGTTCACAAATTGCCCAGATAATAGGCTGGAATTCTCCAGATAAAATAGAGCCTCGCCAGCGATTGTTTGACTTGGGCGTAGATTCTCTTATGGCTATTGAATTAAAGAACCGTTTAGAATCAAGCCTTGAGTGTTCGTTACGCACAACTCTTCTGTTCGATTATCCCACCTTAGAAGCACTGATAGAATATCTTTCTCGGAAAGTACTAGTTCTAGAATCAACGACAGCAGCAACAGTAGAAGTTACTCAAGATGATGAAGTAGAAGCACTACTATCTGAACTTGAGCAAATGTCGGAATTTGATATCCAGGACAAGCTGTTAAGTATATCACACGTTTGAGGATTTATCTTACGCAAATTCACGTAATACCATTTCACGAAAATCTTACTCCCTTTCCGCTAAAAGAATACCAATAAAATAAACCGCCAAGACGCCAAGGAAGCCAAGTTTGAAGATCAATGGGATAGGTAATTTTACACCGGGAAGGGAGTAATACAATTCGCTCCCCCTGCTCCCCCATTTGTATTAACCTTAACTCACTTCTAAATAAGTGATTTTACCGAATAAATAAGAATTATCATGAATAGCTTTTCTAAACGCATTTCCGATATGTCGCCAATCAAATTGGCTCTTGCAGCTCAACAGTTGGAACCTAAACTAGACTTACTAAAAGCAGAACCCATCGCTATCATTGGATTGGGTTGTCGGTTCCCAGGAGGTGTGGACAGTCCTGAAGCATTTTGGCAACTGCTACGCAACGGTGTAGATGCAATTACGGAGGTTCCAAAAGAGCGATGGGATGTTGATGCTTACTATGACCCAGATCCCAGTAAGCCTGGTAAAATCAACACTCGCAGTGGTGGCTTTTTATCTGAGGTGGATGGTTTTGATCCCAGCTTCTTTAATATATCACCTCGGGAAGCCATGAGTCTCGACCCTCAACAGCGCTTACTCTTGGAAGTGAGTTGGGAAGCAATAGAAAATGCTAATCAAACTCCCGAAAATTTATTTAATAGCTTGACAGGAGTTTTTATTGGTATCAGTGCTGATGACTATAGCC
>JAQYWP010000984.1 GCA_029379285.1 Rhizonema sp. PD38 | reverse complement strand
TTTTAGTAGTATTACATAAGCAAGTGCAACAATACAAGTCCTGAGCAAACAAAGTTTGGCTGCCTTTAAAATCCTGAATACATGAAAATATTCAACAAAATTAATTCGAGTAAAGGGGAAAGGTTAAAGAGATTTTTCCTTTTAATCTTTCCCCTTGCCTCCTACTAAACTTTACATAATTAGGTTTAATCGCGTCTATTTACTTATCTGTCAGTACGAGTTTAATTCAATTAGATTTGACGCAGCGGAAGCCTACGTGCAGAGCGGCACTGACTGGCTCACCCTTACCACGCGAGCCGAGACGATAACGACTGCAATAATGGTCGCTGCACAAAAAGGAGCCGCCACGCTGTACCCGTTTAGCAACACCAGGTTCATATGGATCGAAGCTGTCTTGTTGGCTTGCTCCTGGGGGATTTTGCTGTGGGCTGATACTGTAGTAGTCTGGTCGATACCAGTCAGCAATCCACTCCCACACGTTGCCCGACATATCATATAAACCGTAGTTGTTGGCAGGGAATGATGCTACTGGGGAAGTCCCTCTGAAGCCATCTTCTACTTTGTTTGCTTGCGGGAAAAGTCCTTGCCAGATGTTAACCTGCCACTGACTGGTTGGTAGCAAATCATTGCCCCAAGGGTAACGCTTACGGTCTAAACCTCCGCGTGAGGCATATTCCCATTCCGCTTCTGTGGGTAGTCGCGAGCCCGCCCACTCACAATAAGCTGCAGCATCATGCCAGTTGACGTGGACAACTGGGTGAGTTTCCTGATTTTCGATACTGCTGTTGCGTCCGTGCGGATGACGCCAGTCGGCTTCTTTAACAAATGTCCACCAGCTATTGCTCTGCTCTTCTTCAGCTAAAGGAGTGAAGACGAAAGAACCAGGAGGTAAACCGTCGTGAGCCTCTTCGGCATACGTAACATAATTTTTTGCCTGGACAAAGCGAGTAAACTGAGCATTTGTCACCTCAGTTTTATCCATCCAGAAGCCATCTATTTCTACCTGATGAATCGGTATAGCATCCGAAAATTCGGCGTTTCCCATCCAGAATTTGCCTTTGGGAATCCAAACCATGCCAGATGGTGTTGCCTCAGATGGCGATATCTGGTTCAGAGCAGAAGCACGAGGAGGATAAGCAACTAAGGTTGAAAGCAAAATGACTACCAAAACCAATGCCGTTAATAGACGAATGGCAGAAGTCGGGAAAAAGTTAAGGGGAAAGCGAGAAAGGGGTTGAGACTGACGCGGAGAGGGGAAGAAAAAGGGACGCGGAGATATTTTTGAAAGAATTTTCCCCGCGTCCCCGCGTCCTGTGCTTTCCTGCGTCGGCTTATCGAACGTGCCATTCGGTTGAGAGTATTTAAGCGATCGCATTACCATTCCTTAGTAGGACTGTCATTTAATACTATGAAGTTGGCGCTGGCGATCCCGGAGTATAAGTGACCTGTTTAATTTTGTCTGTGTAGGGAAATACACCGTATTTCTGATAGATATCCCAAGACACTGGGCTACGAGCATCCTTACCAATATCTAATCCTTCGTAGGGAAAACCCGAAAACGTTAGCCCCAACTCCCCGGCTGCTACTTCCTGCCCATTGACCAAGAGAGTACCAGAGCCTTGACGGTTGCCAGTAGCATTGAAATCAAGCTCAATGTTGAGTTCACCTGGTTGAAGCTTGACTCTTGGGAACTTAATCAACCGACCATAACTGTTGTATTCATAGGCTAGCTCACCATTTTCGATGTAAAATATGTAGCCAGCTTCTTGACCACCGTGAGCTAGAATTACGCCTTGATCGCCCTCCTGGTACTGGACGTTAGCTTGAATGGTGTAATTGCGAGCGCTTACCAAGGGCAGAATATCTGGTTCCAAAACTGTGCTACCAGGATAGAACGTCTTCGGTCCAATTTTCGCCGTTACAAATGGTGGTACGACTGCATGTCCAGGTCCTTCAATCAGGGGATAAACCTGGTACTTGAAGGCGGCTTTATCAAAGGCTGCTGCCAGTTCCTTGACTTTATCAGGATACTGAGAAGCCAGATTGTTTGTTTCCGAATAATCTTCCTTCAGGTTGTATAACTGCCACTCTGAGTCACTGAACGGTGTACCTACTTGATGTTCTGTTAGACTATACCAACCATCTTTGTAGTAACCTCTGTTACCCTGATTCTCGTAGTATTGCTCAGTCCGCTGTTCAGGTGCATTGGCATTGTTTAAGAGATAGGCAAAGCTGGTGCCTTCTAGCGGTTTAATTGCCTTACCGTTGAAGGTATCTGGATGCTTAATTCCTACAATCTCTAACAAAGTGGGTGTAATGTCAGTTATGTGAGTAAATTGAGTCCGGATCGCACCCTTATCCTGAATCCCAGCAGGCCAGGAAACAATTAATGGATTACGTCTGCCACCACCATTCGTGTTAAACTTGTACAGCCTTAATGGTGTATTAGATACTGTCGCCCAACCATTCGGATAGTGAGGTGCAGTCTGAGGACCACCAATCAAATCTAAGCGACTTAAGTCCAAGTCTTTATCTTCAGGCAAACTGGAGTAATGTCTCGCTACATCCGAGGTACCCTCTAACCCACCTTCCCCTGAACCGCCGTTATCAGAAGCAATGATGATGATGGTATTTTCCAGTTGACCAGTTTCTTTCAGATACTGATACAATCTTCCAAAGTTCTGGTCTAGATTATCAACAAAGGCAGCATAGGCTTCTTGATAGCGGGCGAATAGCTCTTTGTCTGTAGCAGATAAATCATCCCAAGCTTTAACACCTGGATTTCGCGGTGGCAGTTTGGTACTAGCGGGAATAATACCTGATAATAACTGGCGTTGGTAACGCTGTTGGCGCACTACATCCCATCCGGCATCATACTTACCTTTGTACTTAGCTAAATCTTCTGGATGAACATTTAGTGGAGAATGAACAGCATTGTTCGCAAAGTACAAGAAGAACGGTTTGTCTGGATTAGTAGCTTTGGTTTGTTTAAGCAAGTCGAGCGCTCGATCTGCCCAGTAATCGGTGGTTAAGAAATCTTCCGGATATCGATCAACTGGAATTGCGCGATTACCTTCGTACAGAATATGTGGTTTCTGTGGGTGTTCTAATCCGTCTAAGAAACCGAAGAAGCGGTCAAACCCGCGTTGTAATGGCCAGGAACTTAATGAAGCAGTAGTGGTTCTATCGTAAACCTGAGTTAAATGCCATTTTCCCGTTACCAGAGTGGCATAGCCGTTACTACGTAGATTTTCCGCTAAAGTGACAACATTATCCTGAATTTCTCCTGCGTAACCAGGAAAACCAGGGTTTCCTTCGGCAACCCAACCCACACCAGCAGAGTGAGCGTTCAATCCGGTTAGCAAGGCGGCTCTGGTAGGAGAACAAAGCTGATGAGTCGTGAAGTTGCGGAATCGTAGTCCATTGGCTGCTAAGGTGTCGATGTTTGGTGTATTAATCTCCGAACCATAAGGTCCCAAATCTGAATAGCCCAAATCATCGATCAGAAAGACGACGATGTTTGGCGCTCCGGCTGGTGCTGTAGTGGCGACAATGTTGGGTGGACCGACTGGGTGTTGATTGGGTGACCCATGTGAGGCTACCTTTGGTTGGGACCAGTAGGGAGTTGAG
>JAQYWP010000983.1 GCA_029379285.1 Rhizonema sp. PD38 | reverse complement strand
CTCCAGAATATATGAGAAACTAATAGTTAGATTATCTAAATATATAACAAAGGAAGTGCATCCTACTTGTGATAAAATTGACGGGAAAAGCCGATCACCTAGAAACGCCTGCCGACTTGCCGAAATCGGTTATATTGGAAACTCAGGAACTCACGCGCCGCTTTCACAAGTTCACTGCGGTTGATGCCCTGAATATCTCTGTCAAGAAGAGTGAAGTCTTTGGTTTGCTAGGTCCTAATGGGGCTGGCAAAAGTACAGTGATTAAGATGTTGACAACGCTGCTACCACTGAGCGCTGGACGAGCAACCATAGCTGGCTATGATGTCACTCACCAGCAAGGTGCGGTGAGAAGAGTCATCGGCTATGTACCCCAAGCCCTTTCTGCGGATGGCAGTTTGACAGGCTATGAAAATCTCTTAATCTTTGCGAAGCTGTATGATATACCGTCTCAGCAACGCAGAGAACGCATCAGTGATGTACTAGAGTTTATGGGTTTGGAGGAAGCCGCCCATAAGTTAGTTAGAAATTATTCTGGTGGTATGATTCGCAAGCTGGAAATTGCTCAATCCATTTTGCATCGTCCCCAAATTATGTTTTTGGATGAACCAACAGTAGGACTTGATCCGGTTGCTCGCAATCAATTGTGGAATCTTGTGCAGGAACTTCGCGCCGATTACGGCACAACTATCTTTTTAACTACCCATTTTTTAGAAGAAGCTGATAATTTGTGCCATCGGGTAGCAATTATGAACCGAGGTAAGGTGATTGCGACTGGCACACCTACAGATTTAAAAGCAGCCTTAGGAAAACCAAACGCAACCTTGGATGATGTGTTTATTCACCATACAGGAGATGAATTAGCATTGGGAGTAAGTTATCATGAAACGGCAAAAAGTAGACGTAATGCTCGGCGGTTGGGTTGAACAGCAACTACCTTGGAGAGGTAATTTTATCCGTGCACTTGCAGAACTCGTTAACAAAACTCTTGTCTTAGCTGAACTAGAAGTGCGTAAACTCCGTCACGATCCCAGCGATCTGGTGATCCGAGGTGTACAACCTGTATTATGGCTGTTGATCTTTGGGCAAGTTTTCACTCGAACTCGTGCTATCCCGACAGGGGATTTATCTTATTTGGACTTTATCGCTCCCGGTATTCTCGCTCAAAGTGTGCTGTTTGTCGCCATTTTTACTGGTGGGATGACATTGATTTGGGAGCGAGATTTAGGAATTGTGCATAAATTGCTTGCCAGTCCCATACCCCGTGTGGCGATGGTGTTGGGTAAAGCCGTAGGTTGCGGTGTCAGGTGCTTGCCACAGGTGGCAATGATTTACGGTTTGACATTGCTGCTAGGTGTTAAACTAAATCTCAATCCTTTGGCTTTACTCCAAGTAGGAGTTATTGTGCTTTTAGGGGCAGGTTGTTTTTGTGTTTTTTCACTGATCATCGGCTGTTTGGTAAAAACGCGAGAACGGTTTACAGGAGTAGGGCAATTGTTAACAATGCCGTTGTTTTTTGCCAGTAATGCGATCTATCCCTTATCGCTGATGCCAGGTTGGCTGCATGTTATTTCCAGTATCAATCCCTTGAGTTATCAAGTTGATGCCTTACGTGGTACTATGATAGTCAATGGCTCCAGTGTGTATGGATTTGGGTTAGACTGTACAATTCTCTTGCTAACATTAATAGGTTTAACGATCATCTGTGGACGACTTTATCCACGGGTGGCAATGTAACCAGGAGAAAATAATCCCATGAAGCTCGGTAAACCCTCTGAAGAATGTGCCGCCAGAGTGATGGAAACAATTCCCTTATTGATGCGGTTTATCCGAGCAGATATGCGTAGTCACAATGCTGACTCTCTTTCTATACCTCAGTTGCGATCGCTATCATTTATCAATCGTAATCCCGGTACCTCATTATCTGAAGTCGCAGAACATCTAGGTGTCACCTGTGCTACAGCATCAACAACAATAGAACGGTTAGTACAACGCCTTCTGGTGCAACGCACTGAAAACCCTCAGGAACGTCGGCGAGTTGTTCTCAATTTAACGGAAGAGGGAAAGCTGCTTTTTACGCAATCTCAAGAGAAAACGAGCGCTCATATTGCCGACATTCTAGACGAGTTGACACCAGAACAAGTATCACACATTGAAGAAGGTTTGGCTTTACTAAAAAATGTCTTCGAGCGATCATCAGTCAAAAAAGCTCCGTGAAGCCGAGGTTGCAAAACACGATCCCTTTGCAGCCTTGAGGTTTCGAGACTATCGACTATTTATGATTGGGCGCGTACTCCTGTTTACAGGGGCGCAGATGCAGACAGTGGCGATTGGCTGGGAACTTTACGAACGTACCAACTCAGCGATGGTGTTAGGTGGGGTAGGGCTGGCGCAAGTTTTACCGATGATTGGGTTGAGTTTGATTTCCGGACATGTTGCTGACGGACGCGATCGCAAACGTACCATGCTCATCTCAGTTTTACTGCTAGCTTTTTGCTCGCTCGCTTTGGCTTTTCTTTCCTATCAGCAAGGCTCGATTGTCCTAGTTTATACATGCTTAGTCTTAATAGGTGTGGCGAGGGCGTTCTTGAAACCTGCCAGTGATGCGATGATGTGGCAGTTAATCCCTGTCAGTGTTTTTACGAATGCCGCCACTTGGAATAGTACCACTTTTCAACTAGCAACAGTCATTGGTCCCGCTTTGGGAGGATTTGCGATCACCGCCTTAAAAAGTGCCACTTGGGTATATGTACTAGCAGCAATAGCAGCCCTTTTGTGTTTTGTGTTAACAGTAGCGCTCAGAGAGCAAAACACAATTTTGTCCAAAGAACCAATATCGTTAAAAGCACTATCTGCTGGTGCTAAATTTATCTGGCAAAATCAACTCGTTCTCGCCGCAATGACGCTAGATTTATTTGCCGTCTTGCTAGGGGGTGCAGTTGCATTGCTACCCATTTTCGCCAAGGATATTTTGCAAGTGGGACCATTGGAGTTGGGATATCTACAAGCTGCCCCATCTATAGGCGCACTGGTTATGGCAGTGATTTTAACACATCTACCACCATTACGCAAAGCCGGACCAGCCTTACTTTGGTCGGTAATGGGCTTCGGGATTGTCACGGTGATCTTTGGGCTGTCGCATTGGTTATGGCTGTCACTGCTGATGCTAGTATTAAGTGGCGCACTCGACAGTATTAGCGTTTTCATTCGTCATACCTTAGTTCAGATCCGGACTCCCGATCATTTGCGTGGCCGAGTTGCTGCCATCAACAATGTGTTTCTTAGTGCCTCTAATGAGTTGGGAGAATTCGAGTCTGGCTTAACTGCTGCTTTGTTTGGTCCGATCATTTCCGTTGTCGGTGGCGGAATTGGTACAATTGCCGTGGTGATTGCCGTGGCATCGATTTGGCCTGGGATTCGGAAGTTGGGGGCATTGCAGGAGTATAAGTAGTTAGTTTATAAGTAATTATGCTCTTTTGAGCATAATTAGCCGCAGGATAATTAAAATAACATATCACGGTGTGGTATTTCTTTACAGGCACGTTCTTGGCGTCTTCACGGAGAGACGCTACAGGTTCGTCGTTATATGATGTCCTTTAAATCACCCATAATAAAAGGACCCCTCCCCGCCAAAGCT
>JAQYWP010000982.1 GCA_029379285.1 Rhizonema sp. PD38 | reverse complement strand
CCACAATTAGTGCTGTTACTTCTTTTACAACACATTGAACGCCTGAGAGACTTGGAGAGGAGGCTAAAAAGCCCCTCAAGTTTATTCCACGGGCTGTATTGATGAGCACGGTGGGGGTAGGGTTATTCTTCATCATCACCTCCTACGTGGAAGTACTAGGCTTTTCCAGTAGCAAAGTTCCCCTGTCTCAAAGCAAGGCACCACTCAATGCCCTGGCCGACTCTGCTGGCCCATAAAGAGCGCGCGTATTTTTTATCGCCTCTGGACATCTGGTTCGACGCCGCCCCACTCGACGAGGCGGTGCGCGCGAAAGTGGCGTATGGTAATGCGAAAAGGCTGCTCGGTTTGTAGCCAGTCGTGGATAATGTTACATCCCACATTCCGCAGGTTAGTTTAAAAATCTTGGTATTTTCCATAACCCAGATTTAGCAATGCTTTCAGGTATTAACCCTAGATACTGCATTCTGCGATGCCTGCGGCGAGCTTTGCTAACGCAACTCTGCTTAGTGTCACAAGTCAGCTTGTTGATACTATTCTCAATAAACTTAGTCTATTTGACCCGAAATACTTCTATGACCACCCATAGATGAAAAAAAGCTTAAAGTGTTTGTCGGAGTTGAGTTTTAGCGATTTTATAAAAATTCAGACTTTGATAAAACTACCTGCAGAGAGGAAAACATAGAGTATATTTACTCATGCAAAATGTGGGATATATCATTGGTGAGTTTCAAAGTACGACGGAACTCACTTGGTGTTGTGCCTGTCCAATGTTTAAATGCCCGATAGAAAGCACTAGCTTCCGAAAAACCTAAGAGAAATGCCACTTCAGACACAGTCATGTGTTGTTCTTGAAGATAATGAATTGAGAGCGCTCGCCGCATCTCATTGAGAAGTTCTTGATAAGAAGTGCCAGTTTCCTTAAGCTTGCGCTGGAGGGTGCGGGGAACAAATCCCAAGCGTTTGGCGATCGTCTCAACTCCCAAATTCCCTCCGCGTAGTTCTATACTGATTTCCCGACGAACGTCATCGATAAAGCTTTCTGAAGTAGGCAACTTCGCCAGTAACTCCTCAATATAGCGGTCTAAGACTCTTGCAAGTTCAGGATATGATTTCAAGAGCGGTAAGGAGAGAAAAGTAGAATCAAAAACAATTTCATTAACGGGTCGATTAAACTCAAAGGGAGCGCGAAATAATCGACGATAGGCAGAAATATCCTCAGGTAAGCTGTGCTGGAACCCCACTTTGAGGGGCACAAAATCTACTCCTGTTATTCTCCGAATCAGCTGGAAGATACCTGCTACAACCCAATCACAGGCAGGACGGTGTAAAGGGAGAGGAGAACTTGAGACAGCATGAGTTAGGCGTGCGACTTTCCCTTGAATCTCAAAAGTCATCTCTACCTCTTCGTGCAGGACTCTTGCTGAGCGAACAATACGCCGCATCGCCTCATTCAAGTCAGGACTACTCTCGACGGCATAGCCAGCCACATCCCAGCTACTAGGCTGTGTGAACTCCGCCATTCTTAGACCAATGCTAGGATTGCCAGAACAACGAACTAATTCTACCCAAAGGGCAGTGATCTTTTCATGGGAAATGTACACATCAGCATCTTCTAGGATTTCTGGGTATAGCCCGATGGCAGCCAACATTTGTTCTGCCTCTAAGTCTGAGTCAGCAGCAAGGGCGGCACTTAAAATGCCCTGCACTAGTTTAATTGAGACAGCGTGTAATCCCATCTTTTCCGAACCGCCTGCGTTAATTCTCCATCTGACATTTTAGGTCAATCTTTTGTCATTTATAGTCATTGTATTGTGCATTTCTTTAGAAGTAGGTTAGAGAAACAATCTAATTTGCAGAAAACGAAAATTAACTCGTGAAGCGTATGATTTGACGATGAAACTCTGCGGTCTAGTGCCCAGTCCCCATAAGATTTGGCTAGCAAACTCGAAATGCATCAATCAGACGGCAGTTCCGTGGGCGGACAGCGCTCATTTTCAGAGCAAAACGGAAGATGGCAAACTCATCGGTCCGTTCAACCCGGTACTTTTTAGCCCCCGCATTACCTCGGCTTTCTTGGAGCTACAAGCCGTTGAAGAGAAACACACGTCGCTCTCGTGAGCGAGTCCGCCAAGTGCTGATCCTAAGCGAGGGTGCTGCGTGGAAGTCGGAGTACGAGCTTTACGCACATTCGGCTGTGGCTCGAAAGGCGGGTCTTTCGGAGGAGTCTATAGAATCCATTTGGGATCTTGGTAAAACAGTATAATCAGGGAAAAATGCCATATTCAAGCAGCTTGACAGATAAAGAGTGGGAGATTGCTGTGTTTGCACGCCTAAGCTTCCACTCTTTATAGTGTGTGGGGTTGGATCTCGCCTCGACCAAGGGCTTAGGCAGCGCCGTATAAGCACGGTCCGGTGTGTCCTCTGGAAGAATGACGACAGTGCAGAGTGATCCAAGCGGCTGATTTATAGCGTAATTACTATTGACAAAACTGATTTTGTCTTAATATGTCACGAATGGCTATACTGTCGATGCGAAGTTTTACATAGGGGACACGATGAAGAAAATTGCGCTCGAAGAACATTTCATGATCGATGAGATGACGGCCTATTCGAAGGATTTCCTTGCCAAATTCAATAATAAGGAGTTGGCAAAGCCCATTGTCGAAGGGTTGAGGGCGTGGCAGCGTCGGGGGTCGGCAGGGGTCTCCCAATGTTTATGATCCTACCGTGTACTGGGTAGATATGTTGATGTTCCTTTTTTTCTTTCAAAGTAAGGATTGATACACGCTATGAATAACCAAACGACCACCGATGACCGCCGGGTATTGATTGTAGGTCTGGGCATCGCCGGGATGGCAAGCGCCATTCGCCTCCACAAACTCGGCTGGCAGCCCGTGATTATCGAACGGGCGTCAGCGCGGCGGTCTGGCGGCCACACCTTGTGGCTCTTTGATGCTGGGAAAGCGACGGCTAAGCGGCTGGGGATTTTGGACAATTTGAGCGATCGGACGATCCCCAACTCCCCTACCTCTGAAATCAACCGGGAGGATGAGCGGAGCATAGGGTTTCAGGCTCCTCCGCAGGCGCGGAGAATGTTGCGCGGTGATATCGAACAGGCGCTCTTTGAGGAGCTTCCGCCGAATGTGGATATTCGCTTCGCCACCACGCCAACGTCGATCGCCCAGGACGCAGACAGCGCGACAGTGACCCTTAAGCATCTTCCGACGAACGTTGAAACAACGGAGCGATTTGACCTCGTTCTAGGTGCCGACGGCGTGCGCTCCACCGTGCGCCAGTTGGCGTTTGGTCCCCACGAAGACTATCTGGAACCGCTGAACTATATGATCGCCACCGTTACGCTCAGCAAACCGTTGGAGGGTTATAGGGGAGACGAAGGCTTGATTCTCGCCGAGGCGGGTCGGTCCGCGTGGGTCTTCCCATATACTGACCAAAACCCTACAATTCTGTTCTCCTACAAAACCAATGACGTGCGTGAGGAGCTCTCGCGCCAGCCGATCAAGTCGTTGCGGCGTGCCTTCGGGGAGCAACCGACTGGCTCGCTGCTGGGGCAGATCCTCGACCAGTACGAGGCAGCAGATGATGCCTCGTTTGCTTCGGTTGACCAAGTCAAGATGGAC